>JBNMPS010000005.1:0-42723 GCA_051277005.1 Pseudohongiellaceae bacterium | reverse complement strand
ATTGCTTGCCGTGATCTTTGGTATAGCGTAAACCGGCGGTGATGGTTAAGGCGTTACTTAGGTCATAATTTATTTGACCAAATAGCGCTTGTGACTTCCGGTCTTGTTCGTAGCGCTGAACCTGGGTGAGGCCGCTCGGTGGTAGTTCCGTGGTTAGTGCACCGCCTGGATTGAAGGCTGGGGCTATGGTCTGCCAGCTGTGAAAGAAGTCGTAGTATACCTCGGTGTCGACACTGTCTTGGCTGAAGTAAATACCGGCAATGTAGCCAAAGGGTTCTGATTGTTCACTACTGATGATGAACTCTTGGCTAAATTGCTTATTCTCACTTAGGTAGCCTAATTCTAAAACTTGTAGCGGGGTTCCGTCGCTATCGGCTTGTAAATCATAGCGGCCATTATAGTAGCCAGTGATAGAGTTGAAATTTATATTACCCTGCTGCCAGTGCACGTTAAGGCTGATGCCGTCTTTTTCTATCGCCATTTTGCCCACTTTGTTGGCGTCTGCATCATGGCCGTCATAACTGGCAGGTCTTACGTAAAAGGGCTGGCTAGCCCCGGCAAGCACTAAGCTGGCTACATCAATGTTGCCAAAAGCGGTAGCAATGGAAGCCTCAGGGATGACGGCAGGTGCATTAGCATCGCTGCGGCTGCTGTAGAGGCGTAAAACGGCTTCTAAATCGTCATTGGCCTGGTAGAGTAATGTGGCTTTAAATGCTTGCCGATCAACCGCGCTGAGATCATCTTGCCCCGGCGCATGGTTCTCAGAATAACCGTCGGCTTTGGCGATGTTAGCGGCGACTCTTAAGGCTAATTTCTGATCTATAAGGGGTGTTTCATAGGCGGCTTTAAGCTCGTAGGCATTATAGTTGCCTAGCGATAATTTAAGGTTGCCATCGGCTTCAAAATCAGGGGTTTTACTGATGAGCTGTATAGCGCCACCGGTGGTGTTTTTACCAAAGAGAGTACCTTGTGGGCCTTTTATAACTTCTACACGCTCCAGATCGAATAGCGTCATGCCATTCATATAATTGGCACTAAGGTAGACGCCATCTTGATAGACCCCAATGGGGCTTGATTGATTAGTGCTGTAATCGGCCATGCTTACGCCACGAATTGAGAATATGGGTAAAACATCACCGTTAGGTTGGGCGATTTGTAAATTAGGTATTAGAGACGCGATTTCGCTGAGGCTATTAAGGCTTGCCTTAGTTATTAGCTGGCTATTAATAACACTCACAGCTAAGGGGATGGAAGAAAGAGATTGCTCCCTCCTTTGTGAGGTTACTACCACTTCTTCTAAGTTTGATGGCTTGGGTGTGTAGGTTAGTACCGTATCGGCGTAAACTATTGGGTGAAAAACTAAGGTAAAAAAATAACCCAAGTTGATGAAGCGAAAGGGGGCGGAGAAATTTTTATTCAATGTTATTCCAGAAATAGGGGGTTATACTTATAAAAAGGCAAAGTAAGGCATAAGTGTAGACTATTTTTCGGTCAATATCTTGAATGATTCAGTATATAGAGTTTAATTAAGTTATAGGTGTAAGTCGTGATTGATGTAGAACATTACTTGCGATACGATGGGCTCACTTTGATAGACCTGTACTACCAAGGAAATTATTTTTAGGAGTTGTAATATGCTGATTTTAACCAGAAGAGTGGGTGAGTCATTGATGATTGGTGATGATGTAACCGTCACAGTATTGGCTAGCAAAGGAAATCAAATTCGTATTGGTATTGATGCGCCACGTGATGTAGAAGTACATCGTGAAGAGATTTATGAGCGCATCCACGGACAGACAGGAAATATAAAAGAGCAAGAAGCTTAATTCAGCTAAAATAAAGCGTTAGGCCTTGCAAGTAAAAACCGAGACAGATTAATCTTTCTCGGTTTTTTTATGTTTGTTATTTGAGGTGACGCGGTTGAGTAATGGGTGAGCCGTTACTGATCGGTAATAACAGAAACAATAGCGTTGCAAAGTAGAGCTAAGTCATCATCGTTTATAACATAGGGTGGTAGGGTATAAATCAACTTGCCGAAGGGCCGTATCCAAACTCCTTTATCGACCAGAGCTTTTTGAATCTTGGACATCTCAACAGGCCGCTTCATTTCTATTACCCCAATGGCCCCCAGCACTCTTACTTCAGCGACTTGTTCTAGTTCTCTGACCGGTGATAAACCGGCTTCTAACTGCTGCTCTATGTTGCTAATAATTCGTTGCCATGGCTGCGAAAGCAGCAGCTCAATGCTGGCACAGGCAACGGCACAGGCTAGAGGGTTAGCCATAAACGTGGGGCCGTGCATAAAGCAGCCCGCTTCACCTTGGCTGATACCGTTACTGATTTTGCTGCTGCAGAGGGTAGCAGCCAAACTCATGTAACCGCCGGTAATGGCTTTGCCCAAGCACATAATATCGGGCTCTATATTGGCGTGTTCGCAGGCAAATAATTTGCCGGTACGGCCAAAGCCAGTAGCAATTTCATCAAGAATTAACAAAATATTGTATTCATCGCAAAGCTCGCGTAAACGCTTGAGGTAAGCAGGGGAATAAAAGTACATGCCGCCGGCGCCTTGCACGATAGGCTCAATAATCACCGCCGCTAAATGCTGATGATTGTGCGCCATATGATCCCTCATCTCAGCGATGTGTCGCTCTTCAAAATCATCGTGAAAACGGCAAGCTGGCTGTTCGACAAAATGATGTTTAGGCAGCACGTCGTTGAAAATGTGGTGCATACCTGTGACGGGGTCACATACCGCCATGGCACCAAAGGTATCGCCATGGTAGCCAGAGCGCACTGTTAGCAGTTTGTTTTTATCTTTTTTGCCAATGGAGTACCAATATTGCAGAGCCATTTTGATGGCGACTTCTACGGCTACCGATCCTGAATCAGAGATGAACACTTTGTCGAGCGTACTAGGCGAGATGTCGACTAATAACTTACTGAGTGTTGCTGCTGCTGGGTGGGTGATACCGCCAAACATGACATGGGACATTTTATCAATTTGATCTTTCGCCGCTTGGTTAAGAATAGGGTTGTTATAGCCGTGTATCGTCGCCCACCAAGAAGACATGCCATCAATGAGCTCTCTACCGTCAGCCAGTTTGAGCCGCACGCCCTCAGCCGACACTACGGGGTAGCTTGGAGGGGCGTTGGTCATTGATGCATAGGGGTGCCAGATATGGGCTTTATCAATGGCAAGTAACTGCTCGGTTGAGAGTGACATAGGGTGACCTGTGATAACGAATAGAGTGACTGATCGATAAATCGATGGAAAGCAGCCATTGTAGTAAAAACCTAGGAATGACCACAACGATAATCGCTTAGCTGTGTATAATTACATGACTATTAATGCAACGTGATTCGGCCATGACCACCTCACAAACCCCCCTAGATCTTTTACAGCAGCTTTACGGTTACGACAGCTTTAGGGATAACCAACAAACCATTATTGAAACTATCGCCCAAGGCGGTGATGCACTGGTGCTGATGCCAACAGGGGCGGGTAAGTCACTCTGTTATCAACTGCCGTCCTTGTTGCGTGATGGGGTGGGGATTATCATTTCACCTTTAATAGCCTTAATGCAAGATCAGGTCAATGCCATGCAACAGTTAGGCATACACGCAGCGTTTCTCAATTCGACCTTAGATAGCAACCAACAATGGGTCATTGAACAGCAACTTAACGATAATCAGTTAGATCTACTCTACATTGCCCCAGAGCGCCTCATTCAACAACGTACACTTAATCTTTTATCGCAATGCAAAATTGCCTTATTTGCTATTGATGAAGCTCACTGTGTGTCGCAGTGGGGGCATGATTTTCGCTCAGACTATTTATCCTTAAGTTTATTACATCAGCAATTCCCACAAATACCCAGAGTTGCCTTAACCGCAACGGCAGATAAGCGTACGCGGCAAGAAATTGTGCAGCGTTTAGGGTTAGAAAACGCACCGCAGTTTGTCAGTGGCTTCGATAGGCCCAATATTCGCTACGGCATCACCGTTAAAACGAATGCACGTAAACAATTGTTAGCGTTTTTAAAAAATAGAAAAGATGAGGCGGGTATTGTTTATTGCCTGTCACGAAAAAAAGTAGAAGACACCGCCGAGTGGTTGAGTGGGCAAGGTTATACCGCATTGCCTTATCATGCAGGGTTACCTGCAAAATTGCGCGAGGCTCATCAGAATCGTTTTTTGCGTGAAGATGCCGTTATTATTGTTGCCACCATTGCCTTTGGTATGGGTATTGATAAGCCTGATGTGCGTTTTGTGGCGCACCTAGATTTGCCGAAAAGTATAGAGGCTTACTATCAAGAAACCGGCAGAGCCGGGCGTGATGGTGATGATGCGGAAGCCTGGATGGTTTATGGCCTGCAAGATGTGGTGAGGTTACAACAGATGTTGGCGCAGTCTGAGGGTATAGAACAATTTAAACGGGTTGAGCGCCACAAGCTAGACGCGATGTTAGGTTTGTGTGAAGTGACCAGTTGTCGACGTAAAGTATTATTGAATTATTTTGAAGATCCGGGCATGGATTATTGTGGTAATTGTGATAACTGCCAAATCCCTCCTGAGACATGGAACGCGACCGAAGCCGCGCAAAAAATTCTTTCAACCATTTATCGTACGGGTCAGCGTTTTGGCGTGGGGTATTTATTAGATGTGTTACTCGGCAAAGATAATGAAAGAATTCAACAGCACGGCCATCAAAGTTTAAGTACCTATGGTATCGGTAAAGATATTAGCGAGCCACAGTGGCGTTCGGTTATTCGTCAACTAGTGGTGCGCGGTTTAATTAGAGTCGATGTAGAGGGCTACAGCGCGCTGCAACTTACAGAGCAATGTCGTCCGATTTTAAAAGGTGAGCAGCAATTACAGTTACGTAAAGAAGACCTTAAAATTATTGCCAGTAAGCGGCAGAAAAATAAAGTACATGTTTTGCCTGAGCATGAAAAGCTGTGGCAAGCCCTACGGGAATGTCGTAAAGACTTGGCTGATGAGCACGGTGTGCCGCCCTATGTTATTTTTCACGATGCGGCGCTACAGGAAATGCTCGAATGTAGACCTATGTCAAAAATAGAAATGTTGGCTATTTCTGGTGTGGGCGAAAGTAAATTAGACAAATACGGCACAGAGTTTATCGAAGTGATTTGTGAACATACTGAGGCGCTTTAGGTATGCTGTTTGAGTTCACCATTAAACGTCAAAAGCGCAAGACCATGGCATTGCATGTATTGGACGATGCCAGCGTAGAAGTTAGAGTGCCTAAATGGTTAGCCAAACGAGAGATAGACCGCTTTGTTAAAGAGCGCAGCGACTGGGTTGTTCAGCAGCAACAAAAACGTCAGCAACGCTTAGCGGCTAAACCTCGCTTTACACAATCTGAGCGACACCCCTATCTAGGTCAAAGCTTACCTTTAAACATTCAAGCTGCGGGGCGCAATAGCGTCACTGTTACCGATGCGGCGATCAACCTATGGGCGAGAGAGCCTGAAGACCCTCAGTTTATTCAATCGTTATTGAAAGAAGGGTATAGGGCACACGCTAAAAAACTCTTCGCAGAACGGCTACAGCATTTTTTTTCAATAATGACCTTGAGTTGCCCAAAGCCTGAGCTTAAAGTAAGGGTTATGAAGCGGCGCTGGGGTAGTTGCGCGAGTAAAGTTACCTCAAATAAAAAAAGTGCTAGCAAATCAACCATCACGTTGAATCTTGAATTGATGAAATATCCCCTTGACTGTATTGATTATGTTGTTGTGCATGAACTTTGCCATTTACTAGAGATGAATCACAGCCCGCAATTTTATAGCCATATCGCGAAGGTTATACCAGATTGGCGTAAACATGAGTTGTTGCTGGAGCAATTAGCGCTAGATCATTAAGTATCTAGGTTTTTTCCTTACTGTTTAATCTAATACCCAGTCGCCATTATCTTTTAACCTAACCCATGCTTTTGAATACCAATAAAAACGATCGTCTGTTGTGGGCAGCGTGCAGTTATACCGTGAGCGTCCAGCGGGGATGGGGTCAGCGGCATGGATAGTTGCGATATTACCCTGCCAGTCAATGTTTAAAGCCCCTCCTGGTCCATAGCATTTAAAAAGGTGTCGATTAATCTCGCGGGTGAATGCGAGTTTCACCATAGGCTTGGCATTGTCAGCGGTAATAGGGTTATCGCTGGCAGCAATTTCTTTTGCGGGTAACGCCAGGGTATTAATCTTTAAGGAAAAATCTGTTAGGTCGGTGTAATTTCCAGAAATAGGAAAACGAGGTAATATTTGCCGATTAATCATTGAACCAATAGCACCAGACTGTTGGCCAAACGCAACGTAACCTAAATCTTTCACCAGTTTTTTTAGAGCGTCATTATGTTCGCCGTAGGGGTAGGCAAAGAGTTGGGGTTTGTCTTGGCTAGTAATTTCTTCGTCTATGCGTTGTTGAGCTTGAATGATTTCATCGCGCATGCGTTGCTGCCATTGCGCGGTGGTTTCATCGTCAAGTCGTTTAAGCATGTGAGGATGATTAACCGTATGGTTAGCGATAGTGGCACCATTTTTACTCATTTCTAGGAGTTTTGGCCAGCTAAGTTGATGATTGTATTGGTTGTCCACTGAGTCTGTGGTGACAAAAATGGTAAAAGGGTAGTTTCTTTTTTTGAGCAGGGGATAGGCATGTTCAAAAATTGATAAATAGGCGTCATCAAAAGTTATGGCAATGACTTTGGGTGGTATGGCCTGCCGTTGTTGCAAGGCGCTAATTATTTTAGGTAAAGGCCAAACGTTAAATTGCTTACTTTCAATATACTGTAACTGCTGTTCAAAATTTTGTGGGCTTATGCTGGTGATGGCGGGTGTGTCGTTAGCCACATGATGGTAGGTTAAAACGACGGCGTTGAATGGGTCATTTAAGTATTTTTCAGAAAAAGTCATGCTATAAAAAAATAAACTGAGGAACGTGATTTTTATGACATTATAAGTCACGGTTTTCTCTCCGCCTGTGCTGGCGCTGTATGGTTGCCAAATATTCTTGTAGCTTCTTTTTGTGTTGAGGATTTGAAATGCTAATGCCGCCACCTGCAACACTGTGTGAATGCCCTGTGCGAATTAAGTAATAATTTTTAATGTCTATTTTACAATCGATATTGTAGCCAGAAGGTAACTGAATTACAGCCTGATCAAAGCAAACGCCTTGGTTAAGCCTATCTTGAATGTTGTTGTCAAAATATAGCTTGATACCATTAATAGAGAGGTTAGAAATAGTGACTTTGTTAAATTCGGCATCGTTAGAGCTTAGCCGTATACGTAAGTCTCTAGCGGTATCGACATAAACCCTAAACGATTGGCGGTTATGGTTTTGTCCTAATTCTTTCGGAAGCTTTACGCGATAACTTGTTTTACCTTTAGCTTTACAGTGTTGAATGACGCGGGTAAAAAATTTAATTTCTTGGCCATTAGTTTGGCTGATTAATTCAATGGTATCACCTGCTCGTAAATCTCTTGGTTGTGGTGCGGGGAATAAGTCGTCTATCAGAAGTT
The DNA here is from genome assembly GCA_051277005.1 of Pseudohongiellaceae bacterium. Taxonomy (GTDB): domain Bacteria; phylum Pseudomonadota; class Gammaproteobacteria; order Pseudomonadales; family Dasaniaceae; genus Dasania. The sequence continues at coordinate 35,185 of JBNMPS010000005.1, read as the reverse complement.
CATGTATATCTTCATCAACCGACAGTATGAGGCTTTGATAAAGCTGGTAATTATTCTTCAGTTTGATTTGGATTGTTTGATGGTTTAGGCAGAGTTGTTTTAGGCGAATATAGTGGCTAAGGGTAGCTTCATTAACACTATGGCCTTTAAACAGCTGTGTAAATTTATGAAATAGTTTGGTCATATCATTGATTTGTGTGTGATGGGTACTCAATAAGGGGTTTTAAATAGAGCCGCTACTATAGAGGCTATTCGTTAATGGCAAATAAGGCAAATTTAAAAATATGATCTAGGCTCTTGATTGTTAATGATTAACAGTCAGTGCCTACAGGGTGATCAGCCATTGATTATCCGCCGCATAAAAACCATTAGGTAAGTAAAGCATGCAGCAAGACATCTATGATCAATTAAGTCGGCGGTTAGAGCAAAAAATAGCCAGCAAGCAGTTGGTGCTGCCTATGTTACCCACAGTAACGACCAGTGTATTGAGTTTAGTCAATGACGTCGATTCAGATGCATCAGCTTTGGCTAAATTAATTCAAAGTGATCAAGCCCTAGCCGGGCATGTGATGCGTATTGCTAACTCTGCGGCCTACAGCCCAGCGGCGAAAATGACATCTTTGCAGCAAACTACTGCACGTTTAGGCATGCAAAATATTGCTGAAATAGCGATGGCCGCCACTATGGGTCCCAAATTATTTATTACACCCGGTTTCTACGATCTGGTGAAGGAGCTATGGCTGTCCTCATTGTGTACCGCCGTTTGGTCTAAAGAAATAGCTCGAAAGGCAAGAAAGAACGTTGAATCAACCTTCTTATCAGGTTTGTTATTTCAAATAGGCAAACCGGCAGTTTTACAAGCCGCCCTTGAGACAGCCAAAGAGATAAATATAGAGGCTGATATTGAAATAGTCTCTATGCTGATCAATCGCTATCAGCAGCAGGTGGGGTTGTTATTAGCTAACTTGTGGCAGTTGCCCGGTGCTGTCGCGGACACTATCGCTGGTGTTGACCAAGCGGGCCCTGCCGCTGGCTCGCAAGATGTAATTGATGCGGTTCGGGCGGGCAAAGTGTTTTCTCAAATTGTTATTAAAGGTGAAGAGTATGATGTTGAAGCGCTTTCCATAAACCCCTTTGTTATCGCTATGAATTTGTATGCGAGTGATGTGGGCCAATTGTTAGAGAAACAAGACGATGTTAACGAAACCATTGAGGCTTTGAAACTGTGAGTAACGTATTACAATACGATATTATTATTATCGGCAGTGGGCCTGCAGGCCAAAAAGCGGCTGTACAGGCTGCTAAGGTAGGTAAAAAAGTCGCGATGATTGAGGCTGATAAAGTGTTAGGTGGTGCTTGTGTGCACCGGGGAACCATACCGAGCAAAACGTTAAGAGAAAATGCGTTACGCATTGCTAACCTTCGCGGTCATGCTGAAATTTTTTCATTTTCATTAAGGCCTGATACAGAAATGACGGCCTTGATAGATAATATATACAGTGTCATCAATGCCCATGATGAATACATTAATAAACAAATTACCCGTAATAAAATTGACCGTATTCACGGCCGCGCCAGCTTTGAAGATAGTAAAACGTTAAAAGTAGAAATGCCGGGCGGAAAGACTCAAACGTTTAAAGGGTATAATATTATCATCGCAACGGGTTCTATACCCAGGCATGTTGATAATATAGAGGTTGATCACGAATATATTTATGACAGTGACTCGATTCTTTCTATGATGTACTTGCCGCAAACCCTCACTGTTTTAGGTGGTGGTGTTATTGCGAGTGAGTATGCTTCAATTTTTGCAAGCCTTGGGGTACGGGTCACCATGATAGACCGTTACCCTAGGCCGCTAGGGTTTTTAGACCCAGACCTTACCGATAAATTTGTACATGCTTTTGAAGCGAGCGGTGCGCAATTTATACCCAATGTGAATGTTGAGCGTGTGTATTGGGATGGTGTGTCGCAAGTGATTACCGAACTTGAGGGCGGGCGTATTGTGCGCAGTGAAAAACTACTGTCTGCTGCCGGTCGAGTGGCTAATGTTGAAGGCCTACAGATTGAGAATGTAGGCATCACCTTAAATGAAAGAGGTGTTATCCCCGTAGACAATCATTGCAAAACGATTGTCGACCATATCTATGCTGCGGGTGATGTTATTGGCCCGCCGTCACTGGCTTCAGCGTCTATGGAACAAGGGCGCCGTGCTAGCTTGGGGGCGCTAGGCATTGATTTGCAAGAGATGACAGAAATAATTCCTGTCGGTATCTATGCCATACCCGAACTTTCAACGGTTGGCATGAATGAGCAACAAGCGGGCGATGCCTACGGTGATGTGCTAATTGGCTATGCTAAATTTGAAGAAATTGCACGGGGCCAAATATCGGGTGTGCAAGATGGCATGCTTAAATTAATTGCTGACCCACAAGGTAAAAAATTATTGGGTGTAGCTATTGTGGGTGAAGGCGCCACAGAATTAATTCATATCGGCCAAATGGCTTTATTATCGGGCATGGAAATTGACGGTTTTGTTGAAAATATATTTAATTTTCCAACGTTAGCCGAGGCTTATCGGGTAGCGGCTTTGCATATCGCTGGCCAGCGAGCACAAAAAATGAAGCAAGTAGACTATACTCAGGTACAGACTTAATATTATCGGAGGTTTAGGTGAGGAGCATTGTTCGGCAATAGCGAATGTTTAGCGGTATAGGGCGAAACATAATATTGAAATATACGGATTGATTGAACACGCCTCAGTAAGCTTTTTAGAATAAGCGTCTTATTAGTTGGATTTTACATAGCGCGGAGGACGTTTTTAAGTAATTAAGAGCAGAGACGATATATATGACCGTACAATGGCGACTTTGGCTCAGCTTTAGTATTACCTTCATATTCTTATTTTTTGTCGTGATGGTAGGGCTTGAAAAGTCAAAAAACGCTGTCTGAGCGATGGGTCACGCATACGCATCAGGTATTAAGCGCGATTGAAGCAGTGAGTTCCGAATTAAAGGATGCTGAAACAGGTCAGCGGGGTTATTTACTAACCTCAAAAGAAGCCTATCTTGAGCCTTATCTCTCAGCACTATCCAATGTCCCCGTCAGGCTTCACGAACTTGAAAGGCTCGGCCTTAGCTATTTTTTAAAGGAACGATGTAACCCGTGAAAGAATATTCAATAATGATAGTTGATGACGACGAAGTTGACCGCTATACCCTCAAGCGGCTTTTAAAGTCTGGTGGTATTTGTGTGTCCGTTGAAGAGGCATGTGATGGCGAAGAGGTTATTCAGTTTTTTAAGAATACCGAAGCTAATAGAGAGAGGCTTGGTCAGGGTTTTCCGCCCGTGATTGTTTTTCTCGATATCAACATGCCACGTATGAACGGCTTTGAGTTTTTGTATGAGTTCAAAAAGTTGAGGGAGGAAAGTGAGTGTTATGAATCTGTTTTTTTTTAATGATTACATCATCAGAAAACATCCAAGACAAAGAGCGCGCGGGTCTATATGACTTTGTGAAGGGCTATATAAATAAAATGCCGATTACTGAGGAAGAGTTACGGTTACACATTCGCGATTATCTTCCAGATTAGGAGCGTTGTGCCTTAGTCGAGGCTTATCGAGTGGTTTATATATCGCTTGCGTGTTAGAGATTAAAAAATATCATAGATATTTTAATGGTAATGAACCACCGGTAAACGTTAATGTTTTGTCTCAACGAGCAGCCATCTAACAAGCAATCAATTGGATTAAATTTCCGCCGCGCTGAAAAATCCCGGTTTTTCGGGTGTTAAATATTTAATTGTCACGCTTACATATAGGTCGTATAAATACATGAAGATCGCTTACTTTGGCTATAATGCTTTTTCATCATGCCTTGATCTGTTAATTAGCAGCGGCCATGAGGTTATTTATATTTATACCGGCGAAAACAGCGTTCATACAGACAAGGTGATCAGCTTATCAACACTGAACCAGATACCACTATCCTTCGATAAGCCCGATAAAAAACAAATGGATGGGTTGGTTAGTGCTGGTGTAGATCTGTTCTTGTCCGCCGAATATCCCTGGAGAATCCCTGTCCCAGATGAATTGAAGTATGCGATTAATATCCACCCTACCATGCTCCCCGAGGGCCGAGGGCCTACGCCAATTCCTCTGTTGCTATTAGCATATCCTCAGCATGCAGGGATCACACTGCACAAGATGACAAACAACGTTGATGAAGGTGATATATTACTTCAAAAAACAATAATGATTGATGATTGTGACTCTTTTGATACGCTGTCAGCTAAACTCTATATTGAAATCCCACTGCTTCTGAATAAGCTATTATCTAATCTTAATCACTATTACAAAAATGGTATGAGGCAGGGTAAAGGTACTAGTTGGGAAAAACTCTCGCAAGAGGATCAAACGATCAACTGGAACAGACCAACGGCCAAAGTGCTTCAGCAGATTAGAGCCTTTGGCAGTTTAGGTGTGTATTCGGAATTGCAAGGACAGCGCTATTTGATAACCGCTGCTGAAGGCGTGATATGTCAGCACAATATTAAAGCAGGAGACATTATTTCAATCGACGAAATGAGATTGGTGATTGCGTCAAATGATGGCCTGATTAGCATGCCCAGAAGTTGTTTGACATCACTCTTATCACTGGGTGAATAATATCAATGCTACATATTCGCTAATGTTTATTGCCCTATATGAGCAATAACCCTTCTCTGGCCGCTGTAATGCCTGTGTTCCCATATATAGATACCTTGCCAGGTGCCGAGTGCCAGCTGGCCGTCGATAATAGGTATGGATAAGCTTGTGGCGGTAAGGGCGGCTTTAATATGAGCGGGCATATCATCGGGGCCTTCTAACGTGTGGGTATATAGCGCGTCGTTTTCGGGGACTAAACGATTGAGCCAATTTTCTAAATCAACTTGCGCTGAAGGGTCATAATTCTCTTGAATTAATAAGCTGGCAGAGGTGTGTTGAATAAAGAGGGTGCATAAGCCTTCTTGTAAAGTAGACTCCTTTACCGCCACATTAACTTGCTTAGTAAACGCTTGCAGCCCTTGTTTGTTAACGTTGATAGCAATTTTTTTAATCATCTTTGTGGGCAAACCATAATTCTGCGCCGCAATATTTACAATATTCGGCATCGCGCTCGTGCCCTGGTTTTTCGCAGTTTCTACAGCTTGTAACTGAGCGCTCACGTTGCATTTCGTTTATTAACTCCGCGCTTAAAATACCGGTAGGTACCGCTAATATGGCATAGCCCGTTAACATGGCGAGTGAGGCGATAACTTGGCCGAAAACTGTATGTGGCGTGATGTCGCCGTAGCCAACAGTGGTAACGGTAACGATTGCCCAGTAGATACTTTTAGGAATGCTGGTAAAGCCGTATTCAGGCCCTTCAACCACATACATTAAAGACCCATATAAGGTGACGGCGATAGAGACAGTGAACAGAAAAATAACGATTTTTCTTCTCGCCATCATAATGGAGCGCATTAATGTATTGGCTTCATTAATATAATGGAATAGTTTTAGTATTCTAAATATGCGTATGATCCGTAGTAGGCGAATAATTATAAGAAGCGGAGTGGATGCTACAAATAAAGATAGATAGGTAGGCATTACCGCTAATAAATCGACAATGCCATAAAAGCTTTTTGCATAAGCTTTGGGGTTGGGGGAGCAGTAGAGTCGAGTGACATATTCAGCGGTAAATACAATCGTAAATAACCATTCAAGGCTATAAAAAAGCGCAGGATATTGTTGATGATAAATATTAACAGAGTCTATGGCAACACACAGCACGCTAAGCAATATTGTGCCAATTAGGAGTAAGTCAAAAATACGGCCAGCGAGTGACTCAGTGCCGAATATGATCTTATAAAGTGTTTGTTTGATGTCTGTGTTAGTCATAATCGCTTTTTTTATTGTCACCCTAAATTGTTAAGCAACCTCAGGTGACAGATTATGACTTAATTTACCGGTAATTATAAGTCGGGGTCTCCAAAGTCATGTTCACCCTTGATTACCTTGGGATAACCGCTGATTGCTCTTGATGTTTGCAGTCCTGCCATGGTGGCCGCTTCAACACAGCCAGCATTCAGCCCTGTTTTAATCCAATCGCCTGTAAAATAAATATTATCAAAATCACGTATTTTAGTATCGATACGGTGAGCTGTGCTACCGACTACCGATTGTACATACCGTTCGGATGGGTTTATGTTTGAGCGCCAATACTGATCTTGGAAGCGTTGCTCGTCTTGTAAGTTGTTGTGAGATGTTAATACATTCCAGTCAAAGCTATCGCTAGTAGCCGCATTTGGCCATAGGCTATACATTTCATATTTGATTTGCTGCAAACAAGCGTTTTCAACTTTTTGTTTGCTTCGTTTAGGGAAGTCATAATCGTCTCTAGGTGGGATGTCGGTTATATCTTGCACTCCACAATAATAAGCAACGTTTTTAGGGTCTAAGTTGTATTCGCTCCAGTCTTCTTTATCTAACAGTTGGTTCATGGCGGCCCATGTATCAACGGGTTCTGTCCATGAGGTCATTATAGGCTGCTCACCCGTATCGGAGTAATGATCCCAACCTAGTTCTGGTAGGGAAGGATTGGTCCATAGTTGATAGGCTTGCGTAACAACTGTTTTTACGGTGTCGTGGCATTTTTTGAGTTCAGGACTTTGGTTTAATAGTTGGGAGCAATTATAAGGGAGACCGCCTATCGACATACCATGTATCACGATGTCAAAGTCTTCACCTTTTTCCAAAGTCACTTTGGGTAAAGCTTGGCCGAATCTTTCTTGATATATACTAGGCCAGCGGCTCCAAAAACTTTCTAGATCAATATTTTCATCCTGTAATAATTGAGCCTGTTCGGGCACAATTTGTTTATAGAGGGGGTCGCTGGGCCAGCATCCAATGGCTTTAACATTAACCAATGGGTGGTAGCTATCTTCGCCGTCAATGAGGTCTACTTGTTTAGTGATGTTGATTTGTTTAATGATGGTTGGGTCGTTAGGGTCGAGGATGAGTTCATCGACTTCATGGAAATATTTGAATTTTACGCCGCGTTTCTTGAGTACTTGATAGTAGGGCGTGAAAATAGTGTCGCCCATACCCGCCTGCATTTTCCACATGATACTGCCATTATAACAAAGGCCAATTCGGAACATACCTCGCAACAAGGTACCTGCCTCTGCGTTAGGTGTTTCAACATTACCATTATCGTAAGCGAAAACTAAATCGTATAGCGCGCGTACGGTCGTCGATTCGACGGTGAAGGTCTCGTTAGCACCATTTTGTTTTAGCCATTCTCTAAAGTCTATGTTGTTGATAAAGTCAAAGCCATCATTAATAATATTGTCGCGAATCATACCGGTAATGACGGTCAGGCTTAAATCAATGCCAATATATAAATGGCGGATATTGGCATTATCTTCAAGATACTCAGTAGCTTCTTCTTCGATCCATTCTTTGATGTCTTCAAGAATACTTTTTAGAAAGTCTTGGTCATCATCTCTGTGCTCTGCAAGCTCTTCAGGTAGTGATGTAACAAAACTTAGTAGGCCGCTAAAGAGGTCTTCTATTTCATCGGTGGTCTCTTCAATCTCATCTTCAACTCTATCCTTGAGCGAAGTGAGTCGGTCTTTAAATGATTGTGGTGTGGTTTTGTTGGCCGTTTTTTCGGCGCTTTCAACTAATTTAATTTCTTCTCTTATATCTCCTAGCCATTGCCGTAAATAGGCATAGACCATTTTGATTAACGTCCACATCCCTACAGACTCGGTGCCTATACCGGGGTTGCCTTCAGTTGCGGGGAAGTCTAGGCACCAGGGTGTCCATTGGTTATTGAAGTGTTCCATGTGAACTACAAAGTTGTGTGGTTTAAAGGCGTCTTCCCAGGTGCGTAGTGTGCTGCCCGCGGGGCGGTCTAATTCTGCATAAGCTTTTTGTATACACTCAAAGGCGTTGCGATAAAAGCCAAGCCATATGTGTAGGCCATGCTCTTCAATTCGCTCACCTATCTTGGCGTTGCGGCCGCTTGCGCATTTGCCTCCTAAGCGCCAACCCGTTTGGTAAAGCGTGATGTCGTATTTATCCTGCCAGCCCGGTTGGCTGGTTAATGCAAAGGCCGCGGTGCAAGATGAGACGCCGCCGCCCAGGATCGCAATTTTTTGTTTGGGGGGTAGGTGGGTGTTGTTAACTAAAGTCTCTGGTGCGGGAACGGTAAAGCCAAAGTCCATCCAAAAGCTTAGGGCTGATTTTTGAATTCCAGTCTGTATCCCTAAATCCTGCGCGATGGGTAAGCTATCAATAGCTTTGATATCTATATTATAATCCCCGAGTAATACACCGCCACCATTAAAGCTATTGACGATTGCGGGTGCGCTTACTAACGCTTGGTAAGCGGCTTTAATGCCATCGTTATCGGGCATCTGTTTGAGGAATAATTGAGGGAGCTGAGGTTGTTTGATGGCGTCAATTATTGCACCGATAGCATTAATGTCTGGGCGGTAGAGGCTGGCGCCGTCGGCCAGTTCAAATATACCCTCTAGAGCGTCGACAAAATTGTCCCATTGATTAACAGGTGATTCTCCAGGCGTTAGATTTTTGATACTAACGACTTCATTCCACTCAGCTTTGGTTTCTTGTGAAAAATGCTTAAAACTATTTACAGATGCACTGAAAAGATTGGGAGCATCATGGGGGGGCATCACTATATCGGCAATAGTTTTTGGGTAGCCGTAAATATCTCGGCCATTAACCATGGCGATGGGGCTATTTACCCAAATATAGGGTGTGTACCAAAAAAAATCATCAAGGTACTCTTTGCCGTCTTTAACGACAATGTTGCCCACTGGCACCCAAAAGCAGACATCAATTTCAACGCCCCAGCCTTTGTTAATGTCCTGTGGGGCCGTTGAATAGCATTTTTCAATGTTTGCAAAGGTCAGCATCACATAGTCAGAGAGCGGTTTAAACCGATATTTCCTGTCCGCTGCGGCATTAAGGTCTCTATCTATGCATGCCTGTAGCTTATTTAACTGGCCTTGTAGAAAGAAACCGTACATCTTGGTGTTTTGCTGTTGAAACGGCGGGTGGTCTAGCATGTCGCCACCGCGATAGATAAAAGAGGGTGAGTTAGGGTGGGCCATGATCCAGATCCTTCTTGAATTATTAGAATTATTGATAGCCTAATGTGCCGCACTGGCGACTGAAATCCGCGTGCGTAATAGACATAACACGTTAAAAATTTGGCGGCTTGGGCTCGATTAAGGGTAGATAGAGAATATGAGTTTTGCCAGTCGACGGATTGTATTGGCTGGAATGTTAATCGCTGGGGATTATTGGTCTGTAGTATACCTTTTAATAATGAATATCTTGGCCTTCGTTAATAGCTCAATTATACTCATTAGCCTATAGCACTAATAATATTAAGCGAATACTGATGAGGCCTAAATGCTACAACGTTTTATAAGTATGTGTGTTTTGATGTTACCTCTATGTGTTTGGGGTGAGGTATATGATCTACACGCTAGCTCAATACTCTCTATACACGATAAGCCTTTTTATCATCAAGGGCGTATTAGCGGTAAAGACTTTAATTCGGAGAGCGTTAGTCCTAGCCAATTTGTAGGGTCATTGGCTGCTGCTTCTTATGTGGACAGGGTAAATGGTGGTGGTTATTGGTTTTATCAAAAAATTAAAAATTCTTCTGAAATTGAGAGATGGGTTATTGATCCTTCAGGCTCAATCATTGATACCGTTAAAGTTTATTTATATAGGAAACATGACGTTGAAACGTATACCAGCGGATATCTACACGATTTTAACTACCCCCTAAGCTATGGGGTTAGTGTTAACTTGGCGCCTGAGGAGGAGGTGGAAATACTGGTTTTCATTGAAAGTCGATATTATACATATAACCCATCTATCGAGATAAAGCCTTTTGACAGCTTTATGTCTAGCAGTATCTTTAAAGGTTTTCTCATTATGGGTTGTTTTGGGGGCATACTAATTTTGGCTTGTTATAACTTATTCTTGGGTGTGTGGATTAGAGATAGAAGTAATTTATATTATTCCGGATATTTGGTGTTGAGTGTCGTCTCTTGGCTCGCTGCATTTAATGTTTTGTCTGAATGGTTCTCTTGGAAAAGTTATTGGTTGCTTATTTCACCGTTTTTTTTAACGCTTTCTTTTAATACGTTATATGTTATTCATTTTTTAGAACTGCCTAAAAACAAGCCTGCCTTTGCTAGGATAAGTTATGGTTTTGTTGTTTTTACTGTGGCGATTTCTTTGGCAATGCCTTTGTTTTCTATGGGGGTATATATGCTTTTATATGGCCTCACTACTACCGTTTGGATTATAGGGGCATTAGTGTTTGGTGTTAACCGTTTGATCAGCGGATATAAGCCAGCCCGATTTTTTGTGCTTGCGTTTGCCGTTCTAGCGGTTGGTATCGTACTTTCTTCAATGCCAATATTTATCCCCAGTATTAAACCAGAAAATAATTATCTGTTAACGTTGGTTACTCAAACGATTGATATGTTATTACTTTCTTTGGCATTGGCTGATCGTATTAATGTGTTGCGGTCTGATAAAGAACAGGCTTTAGAGAAAGCCCTAGAGACAGAGGTTTGGGCAATAGAAAAGGAGCGTGAGGCTAATCTTACGCTCCAGCAGTCTTTAGATATAGCTGAGCAAGAGAATCAACGAAAGTCAGATTTTTTACGGATGGTGAGCCATGAGTTAAGAACACCACTCTATTCTATTATTTCATCTGTTGATCGGTGGAATGATACCGATGATGAAAAAGTTCATAAAGATTTATTAGAGTATATGAGTTATGGCGCAGCTAGGTTACGCATGCAGGTGGATAATTTAGTTTTGCTGGCAGAAACGGATAATAAAACGTTAGAGCAGGCTTTTTCTCCTTTTGAGGTTAGGTCTATGCTGGAGGCTGTTTGTGAAAATATACAGGGTTTATTAAACCCTAGTGTTGAGTTTGATTTTAAAAGTTCTGATAGTGTACCTGTTGCTTGTAATGGTGATAGCTACCTGATACAGCATATGCTTCGCACCGTTTTAGAAAATGCCTGTAAATATACCGAGCATGGAAAAATTGGGTTTTACGTGCAATGGGATGACAATACGTTAGTTTTTAAAATTGTTGATAGTGGTTGTGGCATGACTCGTGAGCAAGAGCGAACGATGTTTAATGATTTTGTTCAGGTGAGTCGTGGTTTAGAGCGAAATTCTGAAGGTTTAGGTATTGGTTTAACGGTTTGTTACCGCTTGTCTGAGGTTTTAGGCGCCGACTTAAATATACAATCTACTTTAGGAGAGGGCACGGATGTATCTATAGCGCTGCCCATAGATGCTCTCAATCGTAGTATAGGTGGCCCTCACCCGGAACGAATCGAGAAGGCAGAGGTGTTAATTGTTGAAGATAATATTGTTAATGCTCAAATAATTGAGAGTCTAGTTGAAATGATGGGGGCGGTAGCCACTGTCGTTGAGTCGGGGCAAGAGGCGTTAAGCTTACTCGATGAGCGCAGTTTTGATTTGATCTTAATGGATATACAAATGCCAGTAATGGATGGCATTACTGCAACGCGATGGATTCGTAGACGTAACCATTTCATGCCTATAGTTGCTGTTACTGCCAATAGTGATGTTGAGGTGAGAAAGCGTTGTATGGAAGTCGGGATGAATGATTTTTTGGTTAAGCCGATTCGACGCTCTGATTTGCAAAGAGTAATGGAAAGACAATTGTTGGCGAAAAAACCTTATTGAGTGAACAAGACTCTTAACTTTAATGTTATGTTTTAAGGTTGGTTTTGTTCAGAATAAGTTTAGCGTGGGTCGGTGGGTAGCGGAAGGTCAGGGTAAAGAGATGGTCTCTCTTTACCCTGTTTTTTTGATATTAGCCTAAGTACGGCTGAACAGTTTGCAAAAGTGCTTTAAACGTTTTGGGGTTGCCCGTTACAATGTTGCCGGTTTCTAAAAAGTCGCTGCCGCCTTTAAAGTCGCTGACTAAGCCGCCGGCTTCACGAATTAATAAAATGCCTGCTGCGATATCCCATTTATTTAAACCAATTTCCCAGAAACCGTCTAAGCGGCCAGCAGCCACGTAGGCTAAGTCTAGTGCTGCAGCGCCCGCGCGACGGATGCCGGCGGTTTGGCGAGTAACGGCTTCAAGGCTTTCCATATAAGCGGGGATATGTTGTTCGCTGCGTGATTTGTAGGGAATGCCAGTGCCAATCAATGCGCCCTCTAGGGTTTTGCGATTGCTAACACGCATACGGCGGCCATTCACTTGCGCGCCTCGGCCTCGGCTGGCGGTAAACTCTTCTCTGCGGATAGGGTCTAAAATAACGGCGTGTTCAATTTGGCCTTTATAGAAGCAGGCGATTGAGATGGCGAAGTGAGGAATGCCGCGAATAAAGTTAGTCGTGCCATCAAGTGGGTCGATTACCCATTGGTACTCAGCGTCTTTATCGCCAATTAAGCCACCTTCTTCACCTAAGATAGCGTGATCTGGGTAGGCTTTGTTGAGATGATAGCGAATCTCTCTCTCGGCGGCTTTATCAATTTCAGTGACAAAATCATTATCTCCTTTCTCTTCAACATCGATATGGTCAATGTTTTCAGTGGCGCGAGCTATAATTTCTCCCGCTTTACGAGCGGCACGAAGTGCAATAGTAGTCATGGGTTGCATGAGCATGTCCTAGAATAATGATCTGAGATTGTAAAAGAGCGGCATAATCGGCGGCGAATTATAGCAGAGTCTTTACCTAAATGTTGATGATTGTTATCGCTATTCATTAATTTATACGTTGTTTGCTACGCCTATATCAAAGGAATCTGGTAGAATCCGGGGCCACCGTTTGATCGTGGTTAGTTAACTTAATTATAGGCGTTAAATTCGTGAGCAGTTCATCTTCTATCCCCTCTTCTTCAGTAGACTCTTCATTTCAGGGAGCCTCGCCACTCGATAATGTCCGTATTGTGCTGGTCAACACCTCTCACCCTGGGAATATTGGCGCTGTTGCTCGTGCTATGAAGAATATGGGTTTGTCGAAATTATATTTGGTTGAGCCCAAAAACTTCCCTGATGAAGTGGCTTATTACCGAGCAGCAAGCGCGCAAGATGTACTCAATAGTGCTGTGGTTACTTCGACATTGGAAGAGGCGATTGCCGATTGCGGTTTAGTGATTGGCACCAGTGCTAGAGGGCGTCGTATCCCCTGGCCTTTATTAAACCCTAGAGATTGTGTAGAGCAGTCTTACCCCGAATTAAGCCAGCACCCTGTGGCTATTGTGTTTGGTCGTGAAGATAGGGGCTTAACTAACGAGGAGTTGCAGTGCTGTAACTTGCACGTGAATATACCGACTAATGAGGATTATAGCTCCCTGAATTTGGGTATGGCGGTACAGGTTATGGCTTATGAGGTCCGTATGGCGCATCTTAATGCCGATGAAGATCTCAAGGCCGAGATGCTGTCGGGCAACGCCATGAAAGAGTGGGATGCGCCTTTGTCTAAGTCAGAGGATGTTGAGCGCTTTTTTGTTCATCTTGAATCTACCCTTAGTACGATGGGCTTTTTAAAGCCATCTGCTCCAAAGCAGCTAATGACGCGTCTGCGCCGTTTATATACCAGAACGCGTATGGATCAGCTTGAAGTGAATATGATGCGTGGCATTCTCACCTCTATCGAAAAGTGGGTAGATAAAGCGGGTGGCCCTAAGCGGGAGCGCAAAGATAAATCTTAAAGTGCCGGGGTGGTTAGCGGCTATAGCCCCTATAGTTTCTAAGGGTTTTGCTGTATAATCACCAGCCGATTTAGTGTTACTAGTCGGCTGCCTTCCAAGGCCCCATAAAAACCAACTGCTCCCCTAGGTTTTATACTTGACCGTTTTACTAGGTTATTGCATACTGGTGGCATTCTTAGGTGCAGCCTGCAGGCTATTTTTATGCGATTAACAACCAAAGGCCGCTATGCGGTTACTGCGATGCTCGATCTCGCAATCCATGCCAATCAAGGCCCGGTAAGTTTGGCTGATATCTCAGCTCGACAAGAAATCTCCCTATCCTATTTAGAGCAGTTGTTCGCCAAGCTACGGCGCAATGACCTGGTTAAAAGTGTCCGTGGCCCAGGTGGCGGTTATCGCTTAGGTGCCGAAACGGGCGAGATTGTTGTTGCTCAAATTATCGACGCAGTCAACGAGTCGATTGATGCAACCAGCTGTGGTGGTGAAGGTAATTGCCAAGATGGTCAAATCTGCCTAACACACCAATTATGGTGTGACCTTAGTCAACAAATTCATCAATTTTTAAGTGGTATTAGCTTGGCTGATTTGGTTGCCAAGCAGGATGTTGCCGTTGTGGCTGCTCGTCAAGATCAAAAGCATTCTTTGGATCTTATTGAGTCCAGCGCGGTATGAGCAGTAACCCTATTAGCCAGCCTGTTTATTTAGATTATGCGGCATCGACGCCTGTAGATCCTTTGGTGGCAGAGGCGATGAGTGCTTGCTTGACGATGGATGGTGTTTTTGCAAACCCGGCATCTCGTTCACATATCTATGGCTGGCAGGCAGAAGAGCAAGTTGAAAAAGCTAGGCGCAATGTGGCTGACTTGTTAGGTGTTGATGCTAGAGAGATTGTATGGACTAGCGGTGCTACTGAATCCAACAACCTCGCTATAAAAGGTGTATTCGAAGCGGCGGCTGAACATGGTCAGTTATCAGGTCATATTGTTACATCAGTTGTTGAGCACAAAGCGGTCATTGATCCGATCAAGTGGCTTGAATCAAGAGGTGTTGAGGTCACTTGGTTAGTGCCTAATGCTGAGGGGTTTATTACGGCGCAGCAAGTACAAGAGTCGCTAAAACAGAACACTCGTTTAGTGAGCTTGATGCATGTAAACAACGAAACCGGCGTTATTAATCCTATTGCCGATATTGCCGTGTTTTGCCAGCAAGCTAATGTGTTATTGCATGTCGATGCGGCGCAGTCTGTGGGTAAATTAGCGTTTACTGTTGAGCAGCTGGGTGCAGATTTAGTGAGTTTTTCGGCTCACAAGTTTTATGGCCCAAAAGGTGCGGGTGCTTTGTATGTTAAACGCGCTATCCAGCAGGACGGTGTGGCTCCCATTATTCATGGTGGTGGTCATGAGCGCGGCATGCGTTCGGGTACTTTGGCGACTCATCAAATAGTCGGCATGGGTGAGGCTGCAAAATTAGCTAAGCAAAATTTAGCTGAGGAGCCTCAGCGAATAGCGGCGTTACGTGATCAGCTATGGGCTGGTTTGGCAGAGTTCCCCGGCGTTAAACGCAATGGTTCGGTTGAGCATGTTAGTCCAGGCCACTTAAATGTGTGTTTTAGTGGGTTAGAGGGTGAAACCTTGTTGTTATCCATGCGTGATGTGGCGGTGTCTTCAGGTTCTGCTTGCACATCGGCATCGATGGAACCTTCTTATATATTAAAGGCAATGCGTTTGAGTGATGAAGATGCTCACAGCTCAGTACGTTTTTCAGTTGGACGTTACACGACTGGCGCAGATATAGAGCGTGCAGTTGCGCACATTAAATTAGTTGTGAATGGTTTGCAGGCCGCCTAACCGGCAGTAGAGAGAATTATGACTGAACAAATTAACGAAGCGCTAGAGCGTGAATATGAAGCGGGTTTTGTTTCTGATATCGAGTCAGAAACGTTTGAGCCCGGTTTAGATGAAGATGTTATTCGTAGAATATCCGCCATGAAAGATGAGCCGGAGTGGATGCTTGAGTGGCGATTAAAGGCGTTTGCCAGCTGGCAGAAAATGGAAGAGCCCGATTGGGCGCATGTAAATTATCCTAAAATTGATTTTCAGGCGATCGCTTATTATTCGGCACCAAAAAGTTTAGCAGATAGGCCTAAGTCCTTGGATGAGGTTGACCCTGAATTGTTGGCGACCTATGAAAAATTAGGTATTCCTTTAATAGAGCAGCAGCAGCTTGCAGGTGTGGCGGTTGATATTGTTTATGACTCTGTTTCGGTCATCACCACATTCCGCGAAAAATTGGCAGAGTCGGGCGTAATATTTTGTCCAATATCTGAAGCTATCAAAGATTATCCTGAATTAGTTAAAAAATATTTAGGCACGGTTGTTCCGCCAAAAGATAATTACTACGCTGCATTAAACTGTGCCGTGTTCACGGATGGCTCTTTTGTTTATATTCCTAAAGGCACGCGCTGCCCGATGGAACTTTCAACTTACTTCCGTATTAATGAAATGAATACGGGCCAGTTTGAGCGCACCCTCATCATTGCCGATGAAGGTAGCCATGTAAGTTACTTAGAAGGGTGTACGGCGCCACAGCGTGATGAAAATCAGCTGCATGCAGCGGTGGTTGAATTAGTCGCTATGGATAATGCAGAGATTAAATATTCAACGGTGCAAAACTGGTATCCCGGTGATGAGAATGGCAAGGGTGGTATTTATAATTTTGTAACCAAGCGTGGTGTTTGTCATACCAGTGCCAAAATATCTTGGACCCAAGTCGAAACCGGTTCGGCGATAACGTGGAAATACCCCAGCTGTATATTGCGAGGCGATAACAGTGTGGGTGAATTTTATTCAGTAGCGTTAACGCGTGGCATGCAACAGGCCGATACCGGCACCAAAATGATTCACTTGGGTAAAAACACCAAGTCCACCATTATTTCAAAAGGTATCTCGGCTGGTCGCAGCAATAACAGTTATCGTGGCTTGGTTCGTATGAATCCAGGTGCTGACGGCGCACGTAACTTTACCCAATGTGACTCTTTATTAATTGGCGATCAATGTGGTGCTCATACTTTTCCTTATGTAGAAAGCAAAAACCCAACAGCGATTGTTGAGCACGAAGCGACCACCTCAAAGGTAAGTGATGACCAGATGTTTTTATGCCAGCAGCGCGGCTTAGATCCTGAAAAAGCGGTATCCATGATTGTGAATGGCTTTTGTAAAGAAGTATTTAAAGAATTGCCAATGGAGTTTGCGGTTGAAGCCGGCAAGCTATTAGAAATTAGTTTAGAAGGTTCGGTAGGTTAACCTCATTCGCCGAATAATTAGGAATTAGTATGTTATCAGTTAAAAATTTACAAGCCAGTGTTGAAGATAAGCAAATACTTAAGGGTCTAAACTTAGAGGTTAAACCCGGTGAAGTGCACGCGATCATGGGGCCTAATGGCGCCGGTAAAAGTACACTGGGTTATGTTCTTTCTGGCCGTGAAGGTTATGAGGTGAATGCCGGTTCTGCGCAATTAGGTGGCGTTGACCTGCTAGAAATGGCGGCGGAAGAGCGCGCTCGTGAGGGTTTGTTTTTGGCATTTCAGTATCCGATAGAGATTCCTGGTGTTAGTAATTTAGAATTTTTGAAAGCGTCTGTTGATGCGCAACGTGAAGCGCGTGACGAGGATGCGCTAAGCTCAGCGCAATTTCTAAAATTAGCAAAAGAGGCCTGTAAACAGGTTAACTTACCCATTGCGTTTTTAAAGCGTGGGGTTAATGAAGGCTTCTCTGGTGGCGAGAAAAAACGCAATGAAATTATGCAAATGCTGTTGTTGCAGCCCAAGCTTTGCATTTTAGATGAGTCAGATTCAGGTTTAGATATAGACGCCTTGCAGGTGGTTGCTGAAGGTGTAAACAGCTTGCGCTCGCCTGATCGTGGTTTTGTGGTGGTGACGCACTATCAGCGCTTGTTAGATTATATTAAGCCTGATTTTGTTCATGTATTGTCTGATGGCAAAATTGTTAAAAGTGGTGATGCATCCTTAGCCCTTGAGTTAGAGGCGCAAGGTTATGCCTGGTTAACAGAGCGGCGCACTGAAGATGACGAAACTGTCGAAGCTGCTAAAGGTAGCGAAGCATGAGTGAGTGGTTAACGCAGGCGCTAAGCCGCGCTGAATCGGTTGATGATTGGCTAAGCCCAAAGCGCCAGCAATCATTGCAATTACTGCGCGATGTAAAGTGGCCCAATCGAAAAACGGAAGCTTGGAAATACACTCCGTTAAGAGTGTTAGAAAATGCCCAGTTTGAAGTGGGCGGGCATAATACGGCAGATGTCGAATCAATAGAGGGCTTAAAGAGTATTGATTTGATTTTCAGTAATGGCCAGTTAGCAGCTGTGCCAGAAAATATGCCGCAAGGTTTAAGTATTGTTAAGCTCAGTGAGGCAAGTGAGCAAGATAAAGCTTGGGCCCTGGACGCTTTTGCCAGCATTAAGCCCGAAAGACATTTGTTTGGTTTGTTAAACGATGCCTTGGTTAATGAGGGTGTCATTATTGATGTGGCAGAAAATGCCCGCGTCGACCAGGTGGTTAGAATTGTTCAGCAGGTATCAGCTAATGTAGAGGCGCATAGTCGTGTATTGGTGCGTTTGGCGGCGAAGTCTCGGTTGACGGTTGTAGAGCAAGCTCTGGGTAATGACTACAGTTTTAACACCGCTTTTGCTGAATACGCTTTGGCCGATGAGGCGGAATTAGAGCACTACCGTTTTGCATTGCAAACGGGTTCTTCTATGAGTGCGGGTGGCAGCCATTTTGCTTTAGCGAATCGTTCGCAGCTCAATAGTACCTTAGTGGGTTTTGGTAGTGCTTTGTCGCGTGTTGATGTTGACGTAACCCATGGTGGCGAACATGCCTTTGCAAAATTGAATGCGATTTATTTGTTAGATGGCGATGAGCTGTTTGATTTGCACAGCACTATCGAACATGCCATGCCCAACGGCACTACCGAAGAAAATGTGCGAGGTATTGTGGCCGATAATTCTACCGCTGTTTTTAATGGTCGCATTCATATTCATCGTGATGCGCAAAAAACCTTGGCTGAACTCAATAATCGTAATTTGTTAATGTCTAATAGAGCGACGATTAATACCAAACCTGAGCTTGAGATTTACGCTGACGATGTACGATGTGCCCATGGTGCAACCATTGCTGAAATCGATAAAAAAGCTTTGTACTACATGCAGTCACGTGGTGTGAGTCGTGGTCAGGCGCAAATCATATTGAACTTTGGTTTTATTAATGAATTGGTTGATCAAATGCCAAACCAAAACTTGGCAGAGTGGTTGCGCCCGCAGTTGCGTGAGCGCTTTGCGCAAATGAAAGTAAATTAAAGGAGGGCGCTCTCAATGAGAACAAAAGCAATGAGCAATTTTGATGTAAATGCTATTCGCGCTCAGTTCCCTATATTGTCGCGCCAAATTGACGGTAATCCTTTAGTATATTTGGATAACGCGGCGACCACACAAAAACCACAATGTGTGATCGATTCGATCGTTAATTATTACACAACGTGTAATTCCAATGTGCATCGCGGCGCTCACCGCTTGGCTGATGAGGCGACCCGTTTATATGAGGGGGCTCGCGACATCGTTACTGAATTTTTACAGGCCTCATCACGCAATGAAGTGATTTGGACGAGCGGCACAACCGAAGCCATAAACTTGGTTGCACGAGGTTTGGCTGTGCAGCTTTCTGTCGGTGATGAAGTGATTGTGACCGAAATGGAGCATCACGCAAATTTAATTACTTGGCAGCAGGCGTGTAAACAGTCTGGCGCTACGTTAAGAGTTGCGCCGATTAATGATGAGGGCGAGTTAATCATTGATGAGTATAAAGCCTTGCTCTCTGAGAAAACAAAATTTGTAGCGTTTCCGCAAGTGTCTAATGCTTTAGGTACGCTTAACCCTGTTAAAGAGCTGACCGATTTAGCAAAGTCTGTAGGGGCTTTGGTGTTGGTTGATGGTGCTCAAGGTATTGCTCATGGCCCGGTGAATGTTAAAGCGTTAGGTTGTGACTTTTACGCTTTTTCGGCGCACAAATTATTTGGCCCAACCGGTATGGGTGTTTTGTGGGGTAGAGAGGAGTTGTTAGCTGAGTGGCCGGTATGGCAGGTAGGTGGCGAAATGATCTCTGAAGTAACTTATCAAGATGCTAAGTGGAATGTACTGCCTTATCGTTTAGAGGCGGGGACTCCCAATATTGCTGGTGCCATTGCTACGGGTGAGGCTATCCGGTGGTTTAGCGAATTGGATATGCCGGGCGTTAACGATCATGAGGCCGCGCTGCTTGCTAGTGCAACTGAGCAGGCTGAGGCTTTTGAGGGTTTAACTATTGTTGGTAGCGCTAAGCAAAAAATGGGTGTGTTGAGCTTTGTTATGGATGAAGGGCACCCTGCTGATATTGGTTTTTTATTGGATAGGCAGGGCATTGCCATTCGTACAGGCCATCACTGCGCTGAACCCTTGATGAATCGCTTGGGTTTGCCGGGTACTGCCAGGGCATCCTTTTCAATTTATAACACCCTAGAAGAAGTGGATACACTTTTTTCAGGTTTAAGAAAAGTTAAAATGATGCTTGCCTGATAGCAAGTAAGTGGAGATAAAATATGAGTGTAACAAATTTTGACCCCGCTGCGACCCCGGTGACGATGACGGCAACGGCAGCGAAACATTTTGCGGGTAAGTTGGCGCAGGTAAGCGACAAGATTATTCGTTTGAGCACTAAAGCCAGTGGTTGTACAGGTTATGCTTACGTATTGGACTTGGTGGATGGCCCTGAAGCGGGTGATGCCATATTGGAGCCTGCCGAGCAAATTACTCTGGCCGTTGATGCTGAGGCATTAAAATTGTTGCGCGGCACTGAGATCGATTTAGTCACCGAGGGTGTTAACCAGGTGGTTAAATTCAATAATCCGAATGTTGTGGCCGAATGTGGCTGCGGCGAAAGCTTTAGTGTTAGCGAATAAAGTATTTAGGCCTTAATCATGCAACAAAACATGACCGTCACTCAACGTGAGTGTCCCGCTAGGCGTGTGCCGTCGGGCGGATTGGTAATAATCCCTAAAGGCCAGTTTGTAACCATTAATCAAACCTTGGGTGGCAACTATACCGTGACATGGCAGGGCAATATGCTGCGCATTGATGGTACCGATGCTTCCGCGATTGGTTATGAGCCTGAAGAGCTGAGTTTTGAGGATGATGGCTCTGGCCTAATCCATGAAGATGATGTTTGGAAGGCGCTAAATAGTATTTTTGACCCTGAAATCCCTATTAGCTTGGTTTCTCTGGGCCTTATTTATGGGGTGCAAGTCAATCAAGCGTTGGGCCGAGTTGATATACAAATGACCTTAACCGCGCCTGGCTGTGGTATGGGGCCAGTGCTGGTTGGTGATGTAGAATACCGCACGGCCAAGGTGCCTGGCGTGAAAGACGTTAAGGTGGAGTTGATTTTTGATCCCCCTTGGGCCAAAGAGATGATGAGTGAAGAGGCGCAACTTGAGGCTGGACTTTTTTTCTAAAATAACGTTATTTCAAGACAAATTAGAGGTTTTTTTCGATGGCACTACCCACAACTAATGAGATTTCAGAAGATTTGGAGTTCTTTGATGACTGGGAAGAGCGCTATAAGTACATCATTGATTTGGGTAAGGCGCTGCCAGCGATGGATGATTCGCTACGCACCCCTGAGCGCTTGGTGAAAGGCTGCCAAAGTAATGTCTGGATTGATGTCCAGCCCAATGGCGATAAGTTAAGTTTTTTTGTTGATAGCGATGCCCATATCGTCAGTGGCTTGTTAGCGGTAGTCATGGCTGCCTATACGGACAAAACCCCGAAGGCTATATTGGCTTTTGATGTGAACAGCTACTTTGCGCGATTAGATTTAGAGCGTCACCTCAGCCCAACACGCGGCAACGGTTTGAGGGCGATAGTGGCAAAGATTCAGGCTATCGCCAAAGCGACCGAGGCGGCCTGAAACCCCTGAATGTATTGGTGTTCAGCCGATTCCCTCTGCTTTTCTGCAAGTTCTTGATGGTTCATTGTGTTTTCATCTCACCAAAGTCACTAAAAAGCCTTTCAATAAGGTGCTTTTCATACTAATCACACACAAATCCGCGTATAATTTGCGGGCTTTGAATTTCGGGTCTAATTGGATTTAGGTCTTAGTCTTAATCTATCTATTTTGGAGAGTCCTTTAAATGGCTATCGAACGTACTTTTTCTATTGTTAAACCAGATGCTGTTGCCAAAAACGTTATTGGTGAAATCTATAGTCGTTTTGAAAAAAATGGTTTGACTGTTGTTGCTTCAAAAATGTTGCGCTTAAGCCGAGAGCAAGCTGAAGGTTTTTATGGCGAGCACAAAGGTCGTCCTTTCTTTCCCGCATTAATCGAATTCATGACATCTGGCCCAGTAATGGTTCAGGTCTTAGAAGGTGAAGGCGCAGTATTAAAAAATCGTGACCTAATGGGCGCAACTAACCCACAAGACGCTGAAGCGGACACTATTCGTGCTGATTTTGCTGAATCTATTGATGCAAATGCTGTGCACGGCTCTGATGCTCTTGAGTCAGCGGCTCGCGAAATTGCTTTCTTCTTTGCTGACAGCGATGTCTGTGACCGCGCGTAAGCAGCGGTTACTTAACTGATAATACTGGTGTAAACATGGCCCAATCTGCCACGTGTGTTGAAATAGTTGATGCCAGCGCCTCCACAGGTGCGGGTGTTGAGCAGGCTAAGATGAATTTGATGGGTCTATCCAAAGACAAAATGACTGAGTTCATGGTGTCTATGGGTGAGAAGCCGTTTCGCGCTCAGCAAATGATGAAGTGGATACACCATAATGGCGTCAATGACTTTGACGCCATGACTAATATTAGCAAAGTCTTCCGCGAGCGCCTTAAGGCCTGTGCGGAAATACGCGCCCCTGAAATTGTTACCCAATTGGATTCCAAAGACGGAACCCGCAAGTGGGCAATTCGTATCGAGGGTGGCGGCTTAGTCGAAACGGTACTTATTCCTGATGGCGATCGAGCGACGCTTTGTGTCTCCTCGCAAGTAGGCTGTAGTTTAGATTGTAGCTTTTGCTCAACCGGCAAACAGGGTTTCCAGCGTGACTTAACGGCCGCTGAAATCATCGGCCAGGTCTGGTTGGCTATAAAATCTTACGATGCATTTCCCTCTACTGAAAAACGTATTGTCACCAATGTAGTGATGATGGGGATGGGTGAGCCGCTATTAAACTTCGACAATGTGGTTGATGCGGTTAGCCTGATGATGGACGATTTTGGCTACGGTATTTCCAAGCGTCGTGTCACTATCAGTACGTCTGGTGTGGTACCTGCACTCGATAAGTTGAGTGAAGTGTGTACAGCCTCGTTGGCCGTTTCTCTTCATGCGCCTAATGATGAATTACGCAGCCAGCTGGTACCTATTAATCGTAAGTACAATATTGAAACTTTATTAGCATCTTGTCGTCGATATATAGACAAACAAACGGATACCCATCGTGTAGTCACGATTGAGTATACGTTAATGGCTGGCGTGAACGACAGTGTTGATTTGGCCAAAGATTTGGCGAAACTGTTAAAAGATTTTCCCTGTAAGGTTAATTTGATTCCTTTTAACCCGTTCCCTCAATCTGAATATGAGCGGCCGAGTAAAAATGCGATCCAACGTTTTTGGCAGGTAATGACTGATGCTGGTTTTGTGACTACAGTTAGAACAACTCGCGGCGATGATATCGACGCCGCTTGTGGCCAGCTAGTAGGGCAGGTGGTTGATCGAACCAAGCGTAGTGCGCGTCATAAGGCGAAACAAATGGTTGATGAGATGCCAGTAAGAATTATCAATTAATAAAAAATGACTATGAATAATAAATTACAATTAACACTTCGAGGCGTGCTTATTTTAGTGGGGTTATCGTTAGTCTTAACCGGCTGTGTAACCACTGAAACGGGTGTTTTTACTAAAAAAACCAATGAGACAAAAGCGCTAGGGCACACTGTGCAACTGGCCAAGCGTTATATGTCTGAGCGTAAGTGGGAGCAGGCTAAACGCCATTTAAAAATCGCTTTGGAGATGGATGATGAATCGGCGGCGGTACATGAGGCGATGGCCTTAGTGTTTCAAAATACCGGTGAGCTTGATCGAGCTGAAATTCATTACAAAAAATCATTAAATCTCGATCCTTCCTTGTCGAGAGTTAGGCTTAATTACGGCGCTTATTTATATAATAGTAAACACTTTAATGAGGCCGTCAAAGAGCTAAATATTGTAGTACAAGATTCGCTTTATGAGCGTCGCTATGTGGCTTATATCAATCTTGGGCGCAGTTATTATGCCTTGCTGCGTTATGCAGAGGCAGAGAAAAGCCTTAATACCGCTTATTTAATGCGTAGCCGGCATCACCCGGCATTATTTATGAAAATGGCAGAGGTTTACTATAATCTAGGCCAATATCCAAAATCGCAAGAGTTTTTTGATCGATATAACACCCAGGTTAAATCAAAGTCTGCTGTGGCTTTATTATTGGGTGCTCGCTTAGCTAAACAATTTGACGATAAAAATGCTATATCCAGTTATGGTTTGGCATTAAAAAACCTTTTCCCTCGTACACAGCAGTACTTGGACTATCAACAAGAGTTTGTTAATGGAAGTTAATCAAGAAGTCAGCGGCATGATCAACGATTTGGTACGTGAAAGTTTAGGGTCAGTCTTAACCGTAGCGCGAGAGAAAAAGAAGTTGTCGATAAGAGAGGTTGCCGAGCATTTAAAGTTAATGCCCTATCAAATTGAGTCTTTAGAGAAAGAAGACTTCGCTGTTTTTAACGCTGAAATATTTATTAAGTCGTACTTACGTAATTATGCGACTCTGTTAGATATTGATCCTAGTGTGATTATTGACTTATACGATGAAAACCATAGGGTCGATCAAGCTCCACCGGTAGTTCGTAGGCCGATACCGATGCATATGCCTTGTAAAAAAAGGTATATCGGTGTTTTTGCCGTTTTTCTAATTGTGATAATACTATGGCTGCTTAACGGTGAGTCTGGCTCAGATGTTGCCACTCAAAATATTTCAGAGCTTGAGAGCACCGCTGTACAAGCTTCCAGTGATGTTTCTTCAACAGAGCAAGAGACTGCGGTGCCGAGTGAGTCGGCAATAAATAGCGCTGCGGCGTTAGAGTATTTTGAAAGTCTTGAGGTGCAACGGGTTCCCAACGCTGCACTTGAGGCAGCTGCCAAAGCAGAGTCGGCAGCTAAGGGTGTGCCTCAGAAAGCGATAACCGTTGCTGAAGCCATAAGTGATAAACCAGAGCATCATTTAGATTTAGTTTTTACGGGCGAATGCTGGGTAGAGATTAAAGATGCGGCGGGTAAGGTCCTGTTGGCTGACTTAAAGCGCTCAGGTGATGAGGTGCATATTGAAGGTGAGGCACCCTTTAACATATTGTTAGGTTACGCGCCGGCTGTACAGCTTTCTTATAATGGTGAGCGGGTAGAAATCAATACTGAAAATAGCAGGGAATCTGCAAAACTTGTCGTAGGTAGCGCATAGCGATGAAATTTGAATCGCCCATTAAACGCAGAAAAACGCGGAAAATATACATCGGTGATGTGCCGGTAGGTGGTGATTCGCCTATATCAGTGCAGAGCATGACTAATACCGATACCTGCGATGTTGATGCAACGGTTGCTCAGATTAAGGCGTTAGAAAATGCCTGTGCTGACATTGTCAGAGTGTCAGTGCCTTGTATGGACTCAGCGGAAGCGTTTAAAAAAATCCGTGAACAGGTCAACGTACCCCTAGTAGCCGATATTCATTTTGATTACAAAATTGCCTTAAAGGTCGCTGAGTACGGTGTTGATTGCCTTCGCATAAATCCGGGTAATATTGGTAATGATGCAAAAGTACGTGCGGTTGTCGATGCTGCCAAAGATAAAAACATTCCCATTCGTATTGGCGTTAATGCAGGTTCATTAGAAAAAGAGCTGCAACGTAAATATGGTGAACCAACGCCTGATGCGATGGTTGAATCAGCTATGCGTCATATTGATATTTTAGATCGCTTAAACTTTCAGGATTTTAAGTTAAGCGTAAAAGCTTCCGATGTATTTATGGCTGTTGCTGCCTACAGAAAAATTTCTGAGCAAATTGAGCAGCCCCTACATTTAGGTATTACCGAAGCGGGTGGTTTACGCGGAGGTACGGTTAAATCAGCTGTAGGTTTGGGTATGCTACTGATGGATGGTATCGGCGATACTATTCGCGTTTCATTAGCGGCTGATCCAGTAGAAGAAATAAAAGTTGGCTATGAAATATTAAAGAGTTTAAAGCTGCGGTCTAAAGGGATTAACTTTATTGCCTGCCCAAGCTGCTCAAGACAAAATTTTGATGTTGTCGCCACCATGAACGAGCTAGAAAACCGTTTAGAGGATGTAACTACGCCGCTAGATGTGGCGGTTATCGGCTGTATTGTAAACGGCCCGGGTGAGGCTAAAGAGGCTGATATCGGTTTAACCGGTGGCACACCGAAACATTTGATTTATGTAGATGGTAAAAAAGATCATAAAATCGGAAAAGATAATATGGTTGATCATCTAGAGTCGCTGATACGCGATAAAATTGCTATTAAAGAACAAACAGAAAAAGATTTGATTGCTAAGCAATCGTAAATTGTCAGTTGTTAACACGATAAAATGAAGGTTTGAGTTTGGCTAAAAAAATTCAATCAATACGCGGTATGAACGATTTATTGCCTACGGTTTCCCCCGTGTGGCAGTACTTGGAAAATACCGTTAAAGATGTAGTAAGTCGTTATGGCTATCAGGAAATCCGTTTTCCTATTGTTGAGAAGACTGAACTGTTTAAGCGCTCTATTGGTGAAGTGACCGATATTGTTGAAAAGGAAATGTATACCTTCTTAGATCGCAATGATGAGAGTTTAACCTTGCGCCCAGAGGGTACGGCCGGTTGCGTGCGTGCCTGCTTGCAGAACGGTTTGTTAGATAACCAGCAAACGCAGAGGCTTTGGTATACGGGCCCTATGTTTCGTTACGAGCGTCCTCAAAAGGGACGGTTGCGCCAATTTCATCAAATAGGTGTTGAAAGCTTTGGTATGGCTACGGCTGATATTGACGCTGAAATGATTATTTTAACGGCCCGGTTATGGACGCAATTGGGTGTGAGCCAGCATTTAACCTTAGAGTTAAATAGTATTGGTAGTTTAGAGGCTAGGGCTAATTATAAAGCCGCATTAGTGAGTTATCTTGATCAGCACAAAGATAAGTTAGATGAAGATAGTGTGCGTCGTTTAACGACTAACCCTTTAAGAATTCTCGATAGTAAGTCTAAAGATACACAGAGTGTTTTAGACGGCGCACCTCTACTGCATGATTATTTAGATGAGGAGTCACAGGCTGACTTTGATGAACTGAAGTCTTTACTTGATGCGGCAGGTGTTCCTTTTACGGTTAATCAGCGCTTAGTGCGTGGGCTAGATTACTACAGTAAAACCGTTTTTGAATGGGTGACCGATAAGTTGGGTGCCCAGGGTACGGTATGCGCCGGCGGCCGATACGATAGCTTGGTCGAGCAGTTGGGTGGCAAGTCTGCGCCAGCAATTGGTTTTGCCATGGGAATAGAGCGCTTGTGCTTGCTGCTAGAAGAAACCGGTAGTGTGCCTGATGAACTTAATGCTAGCCCTGATATTTATATCGTTGTGGCGGGTGACAAGGCCAAGATTGCAGCGGTGACTTTAGCAGAACAATTACGAAATGAATTACCTGACATTAAAGTGATTAGTCACTGTGGTGGCGGTAGTTTTAAAAGCCAATTCAAAAAAGCTGATAAAAGCGGCGCTAAAATCGCGCTGGTTATGGGTGATGACGAGGCTGAAAAATCTGTCGTCAATGTTAAGTGGTTGCGGGCTGACGAACCAATAGAACAGCAAACCGTAGCGATAGATAAGCTCAATGCATTACTGAGCCGTGAGTTACATTAATTATTAAGTATTATTGATTAAAAGATCTTAATTAATAACTAATAAAAATTAAATTAATTATTCGTTAAATAAGTGGATGAATAAAACAATGAGCGAAAACTTCGAAACAGATGAAGAACAAATTGAAGCCATTAAAAAATGGTGGGCTGAAAATGGTAAGTCTACCGTGGCGGGTATTGCCTTAGCGGTTGCTGCAGTATTTGGCTGGCAGGGTTGGGAAAAGCAGCAGCAAGAAACCGCCTATGCGGCATCTTCTGCCTACCAAACTTTAGTGCAAGCGGTTGAACAAGGGCAGGGGCAGTTGGCCGGTGAACAGTTATCGACGGCGCAGCATATGGCTGATACTTTAAAAAATGATTTTTCATCAACTGTCTACGCACAATTCGCGGCACTGTATAAAGCGCAATTTGCGGTTACGGCTAAAGATTTAGATACCGCTGAAATTGAATTGCGTTGGGTTTTACAGCAGCAGCCGGCTGCTGAATTGGCCGCACAAACGCGTTTACGTATTGCAAGAGTACTATTGGCAAAGCAGCAATATGATAATGCCTTGGCCGAGTTAAATGGCCAGGCTCTTGGTTATGAGGCGCTTTATTTTGAGCTTAAAGGCGATATTTATGTTGCCAAAGGTGAGCTTGAAAAAGCCAGAGACTCTTATCAACAAGCAAAGTCGGTGTCAGCTGATACCACGGCATCGCGTGCTAATAATTTACTCGATTTAAAGATTCAACAGCTTCCTAAAGCTGAAGAGGTGTAAATTAATGTTACCGCCGTTTTTTTTAAAGCTATTTCTTGTTGTCACGGTGTTGTTATCAGTAGCGTGTAGTTCAATTGATGAAGAGGAAGAGTTAGGTCCGGCTGAGTTAATTGAATTTGACGCAGAAATGGAATTCAACAGGTTGTGGAGCCAATCCGTCGGCGATGGCCAAGGTGATTTATATAATCGCCTTCGTCCAGCTATTGATGGCAATATGATTGTGGTGGCCTCTGCTGATGGTGAGGTCGAAGCATTTACCTTAAAAGAAGGTGATTCCCTTTGGGATACGGAATTAGACTTTTCGGTAAGCGGCGCTATCAGTATTATTGGCGATAATGTTTATGTCGGAACGTTAACGGGCGATGTTATTGCTTTAAGTAAAGAGACGGGTAAACCGTTGTGGCAAACCAATGTGCATGGCGAGGTTTTATCAGCGCCAGCGGGTGATGGTGAAAGAATATTTGTTCAGACGCTTGATGATCAACTTATTGCGCTAAATGCAACAAGTGGTGAAAGGGAGTGGTCATATCGCAATATCATGCCGGTTCTAACATTGCGGGGCACGAGTTCCCCGCTTTATAACCGTGGCATGGTCGCTGCAGGATTCGCTAACGGTAAGGTCGTGGCGTTTAAGGCAGATAATGGCTCGGTACTTTGGGATGCACGAGTGGCATCCAGTAAAGGCAGTTCAGAGATCGAGCGTATTGTTGATATAGATGCTGATTTACTACTAGAAGATGGCTCTATTTACGTAGTGAGTTACCAGGGCGCGATTGCGGCTATTGACCCGGCAAACGGCTCTAAAAAGTGGACGAGAGAAGAGTCTAGCTATGTCAGCATGGGTTATGGTTTCAACAATGTTTATGTGGCGGGGCAAGAGGGTAGTGTCACCGCTTTTGCCAATAATGGCCAAGGCGTACGTTGGGAGCAAACGGTATTATCACGACGCCAGCTAACCGGGCCGGTTACTTTAGGCAATTACGTTGTGGTTGGCGACATTGAGGGTTACTTGCATGCTCTTTCACAGATAGATGGGCATATGGTCGCTCGTAAAGGTATCGATAGTGATGGCCTGCGTTCTCGATTGATTAGTCACAATGATGTGCTCTACGTTTATAGCAATAGCGGTACTTTAGCGGCCTATACGTTGGTTAAAAACGCCAGCAGTTGGTTTTAGTTTTTCTTTTATTTTTATTCTCGGATACTACGTAACATGATTCCAGTAATCGCTTTGGTTGGACGTCCTAATGTGGGTAAGTCCACATTGTTCAATCGTTTAACCAAAACCCGCGATGCACTTGTGGCAAATTTTCCAGGCCTTACTCGCGATAGAAAATATGGCGAGGCACATTTTGATGGCCGAAATTATATCGTTATTGATACCGGTGGTATTACGGGTGATGAAGAGGGCTTAGACGCCGAAATGGCGGGGCAGTCTATGCAGGCCATTGACGAGGCCGACGCGGTTCTCTTTATGATGGATTCCCGTTCAGGTTTAACCGCCTCTGACCAATTACTAGCGAATCGTTTACGCCAAATATCTAAACCGATTTTTTATGTGGCCAATAAAATTGATGGGGTTAACCCTGATGTCGCCATGGCCGATTTCTATAGTCTGGGTGTTAAAAAAGTCCATCCAACAACGGCTACCCACGGTAAGGGTGTAAGACAGCTTATAGAAGATGTTTTCGAATCATTTCCCGAGTCAGAAGAGTCGGTAGAAGAAATCGCAGGCGAAAGAGGTGTTAAAATTGCGGTCGTTGGTCGCCCTAATGTTGGCAAGTCTACGTTAGTAAACCGCATGTTGGGTGAAGACCGAGTGGTAGTTTATGATCACCCTGGCACTACTCGAGATAGTATTTATATCGACTATGAGCGAGAGGGTGTTAACTACACCTTAATCGACACGGCCGGTGTGCGCCGTCGTAAAAACATTAAAGAAACCGTTGAGAAGTTTTCGATTGTTAAAGCCTTAAAAGCCATTGATGACACTAATATTGTGATTTTGGTTTTAGATGCTCATGACGGCATATTTGATCAAGACTTACATTTGTTGGGCCATAGTATCGATGCGGGCAGAGCGCTAGTGATTGCTATTAATAAATGGGATGGCCTCGATGCAGAGCAAAAGCAGCGTATAAAATCAGAGCTTGATAGACGTTTACAGTTTATCGATTTTGCTGAAATCCATTTTATTTCTGCATTGCATGGTACCGGTGTAGGGCATTTGTACGAATCGATTGATAACGCCTACCGCTCATCAACCAATAAATTACAAACCCATAAGCTGACTCAAATTTTAGAAGCGGCCGTGTATGAACACGCACCGCCGATGGTCAATGGCCGCCGAATCAAATTACGCTATGCCCATGCCGGTGGTTTTAATCCACCCATCATAGTAATTCACGGTAATCAAACCAGTAAAGTGCCCAACAGCTATAGACGTTATTTAGAAAAAACCTTTAGACGTCAATTAGATTTAGTGGGTACACCCATACGCATAGAATTTAAGTCTGCTGACAATCCGTTCTCAGAGAAGCACAGTGATATGACGCAGCGTCAGCATGACCGTAAGCAGCGTGTTAAGGGTCAAGCGCCTAAAAAAACAGGGTCAAAGAAAACACGCGGTACTAAACCCGGTAAATCGCCTAGCAGGGCGTCGGGTAAATCACCGCGTCGTTAACCCATATTTTATCACCTCTCTTGAGTTGAACACTGAGAAAATAAAACTAGTCTCTTCTCCTGGAGGGTGAGTGGTTTGTGATAAAAGCCCTGGCTTTAATGCTGGGGCTTTTTTGTAAGCACGTAATTTTCAGCAATAGAGTCGTTTTGGAGCCTCCGTGGAAATAACATTCGGCTATGCCGCTATATTAGTTGTAACAGGTGTGGTGGCCGGTGTTATAAATACTTTGGCAGGGGGAGGCACCCATTTAACGTTGCCTGCATTAATGGTTATGGGTATGCCGCCTGAGGTAGCCAATGCGACCAATCGTGTTGGAGTCTTCTTGCAAAACATGGTTGCCATGCTGGGGTTTAACAAATATAAAAAACTACCTACTGATGATATTGGGCCAGTATTGGTACCTACCATTGTGGGTGGTTTGTTTGGCGCAGTCGCAGCAGCCTATGCCCCCAGTGAGATTTTAAAACCGTTATTATTTACGGCGATGATAACAATGACCCTAGTGATGGTTATCAAACCCAGTGTTATTTCCCCCCCTGCGGGTACAGAACCCTATAAAGTAAAAGACCGACCCTCATCATGGTTTTGGTTAACCCTAGCCGGGTTTTACGGTGGTTTTGTACAGGCGGGTGTGGGTTTTATTTTAATCACGGCGCTAGCGGGTAGTTTGCGTTATGACCTTGTGCGCACCAATGCACTTAAAGTGGTCTGTGTGGCTGTTTTTACCTTGATGGCTTTGATGGTTTTTATTTTTCAGGGTTTAGTGTGGTGGGTGCCGGGTTTGATATTAGCGTCAGGCACCATGTTGGGGGCGCATTTTGCGGTGAGGTTTGCCATTGCCGTTAAACCTTCAACACTAAAATGGTTTTTGCTGATTATGACAATATGTGGTGCCATCGCCGCTTATGTCTTTGACTAAGGTGGCAGTTAGTAATCTCTCGCTTCTAGTTCGGCAATGGCTTTACTCATAATCTCTTTGTGTTCTTTTGTCATCTGTAGCAGTTTTAATCCCAGCCCAACGCCTCGATCGTCAGCAAGAATAGTGCTGTGAACCACTAAAAATCTAGCTTTAATGGCAAAGAATTGTTGTTTGATAACGGGGTGGAATTCTAGCAAAATTTCACTTTTTGGGGGGAGCATGTAGGGAAACTCAATATACCCGCCAGCGATGCTGGTTCCTGTGAGACGGCATTCGACAATGCCCTTGTTGGGTACTGCTGCCCTTGCTCTCCATTTCACGCTAAAGCGCTTAAATTTTCTGTTTTGGACCCCCACGTCTTATATACCCACATAATTAAATTCGATGAATTATAGATGT
The DNA here is from genome assembly GCA_051277005.1 of Pseudohongiellaceae bacterium. Taxonomy (GTDB): domain Bacteria; phylum Pseudomonadota; class Gammaproteobacteria; order Pseudomonadales; family Dasaniaceae; genus Dasania. The sequence continues at coordinate 2,596 of JBNMPS010000005.1, read as the reverse complement.
TAAATGTTTCTGTTGTAAGCTCCAGTACACATTATAATGATTGCTCTAATATGGCCACCTAGCCTTACTATTGCATCAACGTAAGACTTGTTATCACTCACTGCTTACAATAGTAAACTACGTACTTAAGCCGTTTACTCAATTGTTGCCGGTCTAATGAGTAGACTACGTATTAGCTTAAACAACTTTTAATGTGGATTTATGTGAAGAAGTACCGAAAATAACAGGGCTGTAGATATAGTGTATCTGTTAGAATTGCCTCGTATAAAAAATACAAACACACAATAAAAAATTGTCAGAGATTTATCGTCAATGCAAGATCACATGGATAGTGGCTGTCAATGCCTCGTTACATTAGCCCGTTTAAGTCAAGTTCCCGCTGAATATCAACAGTTGCGTCATCAATTTTCCGATGCAGAAGCACCGCTAAGTGATAACGACTTGCTACGTGCCGCCAAGGCCATCGGTTTTAAAGCGCGCAAAATAACCAGCACGCTAGAAGAGTTATCACCCAGCATACTGCCGGCATTAGCTAAAACGCACGATGGCCAATATTTTATTATTGCTAAAGTAAGCGAGCAGCCTAAACCACCGGCTGAAGTTGCCGCTGAAAACGAAGCCCCAAATCAAACAAGCAATAACCAAGAGCCGCCAGCGGCTGAAGCCCCAAAAGCCCAAGCCTTATTACTATATCCCGATGAGCAAGCCCCGCAACAAATTGATTTAGACGAACTACCTGAGCGTTGGAATGGTGAGTTAATATTGCTCACCAAGCGTGGCGGAATGCTCGCATCATTTCGCGAGTTTGATATACGGTGGTTTATTCCAGCGATGGTCAAATACCGAAAAATGTTTGGTGAGGTCTTAATCGCCTCTTTCTTTATCCAGCTCTTTGCCCTGGTTACACCCTTATTCTTCCAAGTGATTATGGATAAAGTGTTAGTGCACAAAGGCCTCACCACCTTAGAGGTGCTGGCCTTTGGCTTTTTTGTTATCGCGTTGTTTAATGCCATCTTAAGTGGTGTGCGCACCTATATATTTAGCCACACCACCAACCGAGTGGATGTTGAGTTAGGCTCAAAACTCTACAACCACTTAATGGGTTTACCGCTACCGTATTTTGAGGCAAGGCAGGTAGGGCAAAGTGTTGCCCGCGTGCGTGAGCTCGATACCATTCGCAATTTTATTACCGGCTCAGCGTTAACCCTGTGCATCGATTTACTCTTCACCTTCGTGTTTTTTGCGGTGATGTGGTACTACAGCCCCAAACTCACCTTATTCGTGATGGCAACTATTCCGCTGTACATTATATTGTCAGTCGTTGTCACACCCATGTTGCGCGCCCGCTTAGATGAAAAGTTTAAACACGGTGCCGAAAACCAAGCCTTTTTAACCGAATCCATCACCGGTGTTGAAACGGTTAAAGCCTGCGCCGTAGAGCCACAAATGCAGCGCAAATGGGAAGATCAACTCGCCAAATACGTTAACGCCTCATTCAGTACCCAGCACATCGGCAACATCTCCAACCAAGTTGCCGGCTTTATCAGCAAAATGACCACCCTAGGTATCATCTTTTTTGGTGCCTATGCCGTCATGGCCGGTGAGTTAACCGTAGGTATGTTAATCGCCTTTAATATGTTGGCGGGGCAGGTGAGTGGCCCCATCTTAAAACTGGTACAGCTCTGGCAAGATTTTCAACAAGCGGGTATCTCAGTTAAGCGCTTAGGCGATATTTTAAATACCCCGCGCGAGCCCGGTTTTAACCCTAACCGCAGTACCTTGCCGCAGCTACAGGGTAAAATTGAGTTAGAAAACGTTCGCTTTCGCTACACACCCAATGGCCCCGTAATACTCGATGGCATTAACTTACTCGCCACGCCCGGTGAGGTTATTGGTATTGTTGGCCGCTCTGGCTCCGGCAAAAGCACCTTAACCAAATTGGTACAGCGCTTTTATGTGCCCGAGGCGGGCAGAGTATTGGTTGATGGTGTTGATTTAGGCGTGGTTGATACCGCCTGGTTGCGCCGCAGCATAGGCGTAGTGCTGCAAGAAAACTTTTTGTTTAACCGCAGTATTCGCGAAAACATTGCCCTATCAAACCCCGGTTTACCCATGGAGGCGGTGGTGCAAGCCGCCAAACTGGCCGGTGCTCACGAATTTATTTTAGAGCTACCCGAAGGTTACGATAACCCCGTTGGCGAGCACGGCTGCAACCTATCCGGTGGCCAGCGCCAGCGTATTGCCATTGCCCGTGCACTCATTACCAACCCGCGCATCTTAATATTTGATGAAGCCACCAGCGCCCTCGATTATGAATCAGAGCGGGTCATACAAGAGAACATGGGCGCTATCTGTAAAAACCGTACCGTGTTTATGATTGCTCACCGTTTATCCACCGTGCGCCAGTGTGATCGCATTATCGTAATGGATAAGGGCCAAATTGTTGAAAGTGGCAACCACGACCATCTTATGGATATTAACGGCTACTACGCCAAATTACACAGCTACCAAAGTCATGTGCCCAATATTAAAGAGGTGGATAAAGCAAAGCCTACTAAGAGCACCGGCTCAGAAGCAACGCAAACCTACAGTACCC
>JBNMPS010000004.1:0-51771 GCA_051277005.1 Pseudohongiellaceae bacterium | reverse complement strand
ATTTAGATAGCTTACCGCTGTACTAGCTGAGGTCAGCCTCCTATACAGGGATTTGGGCTTCTATACTGTAAACACCATGAGCCCTAATACTGTCAATTGTAAAAGCGTATTATTAAGCTCACCTCCATGGGTTTCACGGTTATTGTGATTACTGTCAGACCAAGACAGTTTATTGTCAAAATCACCAACAGCGCTAAAGACAGTGACGCTGTAATGTGTAACATGCGCAGCGGTATTGTAACTGGAGGTCAAGCTTGCTTGGATAGGCTCGTCACCGCCTTCTTTGGTAATAAAATTAACAACACCAGCTAATGCTTTTTGCCCGTAAAGCACGAAACCAGTGCTGTGAATAACGTCAATTCGCTCAACCATGGCAGGGTCAAGTAATAAAGATGCGCCATAAGCTGAATGATCAGTTAGTTCTTGGCCATCAATTAATATCGCAACACGTCGTGAATACTTGCCACGAATTTCAATACGTTTCATGCCTGCGGTAGCGTAGGGGGGTTAATCCTTCCTATACCCCCACTGAGCGCGTGGGCGTTTACGCCGCTGCATTTTTCACTCAGTTTATACGCCATGCCTGTCGCGATGATTCGCTCTACATTCTGGTATGTAGTGCTGCAAGAACGCCCTAAATCAGTTATTCGCCTAGCAGTCTTTATCTGACGAACCCTCAGGGTTCCCTTAGAGGGTGAGAAAAGTAAAAACAATTGCTAATGCGAATGATAGTGGTTATCATTAATTCTTGATCATATATGAATATAACTGGTTTCAACGGGTACGTCGGGATTTCACTACTACCGCGCGGCCAACGAGAACAAAACACATTACAACTTAGGAATCACGATGATTAACAAATTCTCAACACTGCTCATCGCTATGATGGCATCCGCGGCACTTACAGGCTGCGGCGGTAGCGGCTCAAGTAATAGTGGCGATACGACTATCCCCCCGTCCGAGCCCGTGGTAACTGACAATGACGCTGACGGCGTGCTTAACGACGTCGATAACTGCCCGGAGATAGCTAACAGCGACCAGCTCGATGTCGACCTCAACGGTGTCGGCGATGCTTGTACGCCTATTGCGACCACGTATATTTTCTCCAGCCAGTTTATTGAAGGCGACAGTGCGGTGTCCTATACCGGCCAGACCAAGCGCCAGATCTTGCTGTCCCAGCTGAACCAAACCATTAGTGACCTAAGCGATCGCAACATCTCCAACAGCGAAGATGTGATCACCTCTCTGGATTTCTTCTTCGACTACGACAGCACTACTTCCGACGGTCTAAACCACAACTATGCGGTCGGCACTGAGAGCCTGCTACAAGGCGATACCTGGGGAAGTATTACTTCTGGCAAAAACCTGTCGGGCAAAATCGCCGGCAATGATCCTGCCTTCATAGACGGTGAATTTTTCGGTTGGACCACCGGCTCTGCCACCACCCCTGAAGAGCTGGTTGATTACTTCTTCGCCCAGATTCAGGCTGAGCACCGCAAAGCCAGCTTCACTGTCCTAACTGACCTCGGGCCTGAAACCATTGACACGCCCTACCTCAGCGCACACGGTGTTGACTACAAACAGCTGACCCAGAAAGTACTGCTAGGTGCGGTCAACTTCTCTCAGGGTACTGGCGACTATTTGCAAACAGACTTCGCTGGCTCCAATAGCCAAGAGGACAGCAAGCCCTACACCACCGCCGAACATAAGTGGGATGAAGGATTTGGTTACTTTGGCGCTGCCATTAACTACAACGACTACACAGACTTGGAACTTCGTGCAAAAAGCGGTCGCGTCGAATATGAAAACGGCTTCAATGACTTCAACGGCGATGGCTTAATTGATCTGATGGGCGAGATCAACTTGTCCAACTCCACCAATTGCGCCAAGCGCGATCTCGGTACCGTAGACAATGCCAACCCCACCGATTTTACCAAAACAACTTTCGACGCCTTTTTGCTGGGTCGCCAAATCCTAAACAATGCAGCCAATGGCAGCCTCAGTACTGAGCAGCAAACTCTGCTCAGCGAGCAAATTGTTATTGCATCGGTGACCTGGGAAAAGTGTGTGTCAGCTACAGTAGTTCATTACATCAACGACGTGATCGCTGACATGGGTGGTTTCACCGGCGGGCAGTTCGCCGACAAAGCTAACTTTACCGACTTGGCCAAACACTGGTCAGAGCTGAAAGGCTTTGCCATCGGGCTGCAGTTCAACCCGAACTCACCGTTCCGCACCGACACAGTTAGCGGCATCGACGTAGACAGCCTGAAAACAGTACTGAGCAACATCGGCGACGCACCGGTTCTGGGGGACGGCACACAAGCTGGCATCGCCTTTCCGGGCGGCACCGCTCAGTACATTACGGACCTGCAGGAAGCCCGCTTTATACTGCAAACCGCTTACGACTTTGATCCGGATAACGTCGCTGGCTGGTAAGCTTCGCGCCCATCAAAGTAATTTAGTGAAAGGTGCTCTGCGCCTTCCGCTGTTTCTACTCGTACCGTTTTTTTAACAAGTGAATCCATCATGAATTGGTCAAAAATATGTTTATCAGTCGGCCTGGCTTTTAGCGTTAGCGCCTGTGTCGACGACAGCCGCGGCAATTCGGATGCCATCGCCACACAAGGATTTGATTACAGCGCCATGTTCGCCAACCTCGCGGACAATGTTATTCTGCCCAACTACCAACAACTGGCTACTCAAGCCAATGCCTTGGCCGACGACAACGGCGCTCTGGCGAGCTACTGCAGTGTCATTGGCAGTGCCGGCGAAACAGCCGCACTCAGTGCTGCGCAGGCCGATTGGCGTGAGCTGATGATCGCCTGGCAGCCGACCGAACTGCATGTGGTTGGCCCCGCCAGCGATAATGATAATGCCTTGCGGAACCGTATCAATAGCTTCGCTGAAACCTCCCTATCCAGCTGTGGCATCGACCAATCGGTGGTGCTAAGTCAGTCAGTCGGCTTTGACCTGAGCACCCGCAGCAACAGCCAGCTGGGGCTCGGGGCGCTGGAATACTTATTGTTTAACAGCAGCCTCGACCACACTTGCCCGCCGCAGATTATCGAAACCACCGGCTGGGATACTCGGCCCGATAACGAGCGAAAACTCTGGCGCTGTAAGCACGCCCAGAAACTGGCCAGCGATATCGCCAGTGCCAGCCAGAGCTTACTCACCACCTGGCAGGGAGACGGCGGCAACTATCGTTCAGCCTTTATCAACCCAAATAACAACGCCGTCCAATTAAAAGCCTTGTCCGATGCGTTATTCGCTATAGAGATCGACGTTAAAGACAACAAGTTGGGCATCCCTCTGAGCCTGAAGAGCGACTGCAGCCAAGTCGCCTGCCCGCAGCAGACCGAATCGTTTTATGCCGAACAGTCGCTGGCCAGTATCGGCGGCAATCTTAAAGGCTTCGAACAAATCTTTTTTGGCGTTGGAGGCTCCTCTTTTGATGACATTATCATCGCCGAAGGCTTTGCTGATGTCGCTAGTAACTTCCAGTCACTGACTACTAACGCCATCGATTTTAACAACAGCATGAGCAGCAGTCTGTTCGACCAGGCCACGGCCATTGTTGCCAGCGGCAGTGATACCGACTGCCTGAACAGTGCCGCCAACCCTGACAGCGATCAGACGGTTCCCGCCTGTAGCCTCCACGGCTACCTCAAACGCATTACCGATGCCCTGCGTACTGATTTCGTAACCATCGTTGAGCTGGACTTGCCCAGCCGCGCGCAAGCCGACAACGATTAAGGCGAATTTTTGAAAATGGAAACATCAATGAAAAGAACCCGATTATATTCTGCCCTCGTTCTTGCCATGCTGGCGAGCTTAAGTGCAACGGCTGTCGCCAGCGAAAATGACGACAGCTACCGCTACGAAGAAATGCTGGTCACCGGTGGCAAGGATGCGATTCGCACCATGCCCGGCTCGGCCGCTTTCCTCGATGAAGAAGCAATTGCTAAGTTCGACGCCACCGACATCAACGACCTGCTCAGCCAAGTGCCCGGCGTTTATATTCGCTTTGAAGATGGCTATGGCCTGCGTCCCAACATCGGTATCCGCGGCGCCACCTCTGAGCGCAGCCAGAAACTCACCCTGATGGAAGACAGCATCCTGATCGCGCCGGCGCCTTACTCGGCACCGGCCGCTTACTACGTGCCCAACATCAATCGTATGAGTGCGGTCGAAGTTTTTAAAGGACCCTCGGCCATTCATTACGGCCCACATACCGTCGGTGGCGCCTTAAACCTGGCCACCCCCGCCGTGCCCAAAGAGGCCGCCGGTCAACTCGATGTCACCGCCGGCAACGATAACTACCAAAAATACCGCGCGACTTACGGTGAGACCCGCGGCCAGTTTGGCTATACCCTCGACGCCTTACACTACAGTGCCGACGGCTTTAAAGAACTCGACAGTGGCGGCGACACCGGTTTTGAGCGCAATGACATCAATGCCAAGCTGCAGTGGCACAGCGACGACAACGCCAGCATCCAGCACCAAGTCACCCTGAAGCTGGGCTATGCAGACGAGAACTCCGATGAAACTTATCTGGGTCTAAGCGACGCTGACTTTGACAATGATGCTACCCGCCGCTACAGCGCCAGCCAGCTCGACGAATTCGAGTCTGAGCACACACAACTGCACTTGATTCACCACGCAGATTTCCAAAACAGTCTAAAACTGGTCAGCAAACTTTATTATAACCGCTTTGATCGCGGCTGGAATAAGTTCGACGGGTTTATCGATGGCCCCGCCGCCGTGGTGGTACTCGCCAATCCCGATATTTACACACAGGAAATTGCCCTGATCCGCGGTGAAACAAACGCGAACGGCACACCGGAGCAAACCATCGACGTCACCGATTTTGATCGAGAATACGGCTCTCAGGGCGCAGAGTTTAACCTGCTATACACCCTAAAAACCGGTGCGGTCAGTCACAAATTGGAGTCCGGGCTGCGCTTTCACCACGACTATGTCGAGCGTGACCACAGCCAAAGAGGCTATCTGATGCAAAATGGGGTGCTGGTCGATGATGGCCAGAACGTTAACAAACGCGCCCTCAACAAAGCTCAGACTGATGCCATAGCCCTGTATCTCAGCGACGAAATCGACTACAAAAAATGGAAAGTTCAGCTCGGTCTGCGCTATGAAAATATCGACGGTGAAGTCGTCGACGAGCTAGCTGCAGACGCCAGCAATTCACAGAGTATCGTGCTGCCTGGTCTCGGCGTGTTCTTCCAGTTTAGCGACGAGCTCGGTTTTCTGTTTGGCGTTAACAAGGGCTTCTCTCCCGCCGGTCCCGGTGCCGGGTCCGAGGTAGACCCGGAAGAGAGTGTGAACTTTGAATACGGTTTCCGCTATCAGCGGGACGCTTTCAGCGCAGATATCATTGGTTTTTTCAGTGACTATGAAAATCTGTTAGGCCGCTGTCGTGTCTCCGACCAAGGTTGTAATGCCGGTGACGAATTCAACGGTGGCGATGTAGAAATCGCGGGCGCCGAAGTCACCACCAACTACGCCTACGATCTGGGTAACGGTTTGATGATCCCGGTGTCTCTGACCTACACCTACACCGAGTCAGCTTTTCAATCGTCTTTCCTATCGGGATTCTCGCAGTGGAATTCGGAGTACTTTAACGGCGGTGTTGCCCCCGTGATTGAAGGCGACGAGCTACCTTATACCCCTGAACATCAGGGACGCCTGCAAGTGGGTCTCAGCAACGGCATGTGGAGCGTCGATCTGGCCGTAGAATATATCGGCCAGATGCGAGAAGTTCCCGGCGCCGGCAGTTATGACGACGCCACTTCAACCCAGTCACTGACGACAGTCGACCTCGCGGCCAGCTACCAGCTGACGCCTCAGATACTGTTGAAAATAATCGGACAAAACCTAACGGACGAGCAAGAGATTGTTTCCCGTCGTCCCTTTGGCGCCCGCCCCAACCAGCCGCTGTCTTTGAAAGTCGGTGCAACTTATAGTTTCTGAATTAGGGATTGAGTCGCTTGTCAACGTTGCACTGCAACTTGGCGAGGGACTCGCAGCGCCTCTAGCTTACCCGCTCGACCCCAGCCGCCGTTTATTCTGGGTATTTTTACTCTCCTCAGCATTGTTAGTCCTACTGGTACTCGTACTCGAGCGCAAACAGTTAACACCGCGGCTGCTGCTTAAGCTGTTTTTTAACCGCCGCTACTGGCTCCACCGCTCGACTCTTACCGATATCGGCTGCCTGTTGTGTAACAGTATGCTGCGCGCAGCTATTCTGGTGCCACTGATTGGCAGTCACCTGATTGCTACTCTCTGGGTAGCGCGGTTGCTACAGGGCCAGTTTGGCGACGCCCCCAGTATCGGCATCAGCACAGGGACAATCGCAGTACTCTTCACGCTCTGCTTTTTTATCGCCGAGGACCTCAGCCGCTTCAGTGTACACCGCTTGTTACATCGCTGGCCGCTGCTATGGCGCTTCCACCGACTGCACCACAGCGCCGAGATTCTCACCCCCCTGACACTGCATCGGGTGCACCCGGTCGAAATGTGTCTGAACACGGGCCGCGGGCTGTTGGTGTTTGGAATGGTTAGTGGCAGCTTTGTTTACTTGTTTGGCAATCAGCTCTCGGGCCTCGATATACTCGGCGTCGATATACTGGGTTTTCTCTTTAACCTGCTCGGTGCCAATCTTCGCCACAGCCATATATGGCTCAGTTTTGGCCCGCTGGAACGCTGGTTGATCAGCCCTGCCCAACACCAGATTCACCACAGTAGTGCACAGCAGCACAAGGATAAAAACTTTGGCACCTGCCTGGCGATCTGGGACCAGTTGGGAGGTTCACTGGTGCGGTCCGGTCGCAAACAAAACCTGCGTTTTGGCCTTAGCAATAGCTAGCCGCTACTAAGCTAGAAGCATGATTTTAAAACCCCATGCCCTTTCACGGCTTTTATTGATCGATTATGCCGACTCATTAGCTGCGATTTATTAAGCCGGGGAGTTTCGGGTACGCTCAGCAATTGACCTGACTTCGTCGGCAACAACCGCAAAGCCTCGACCTTGTTCGCCAGCACGAGCGGCGTCTATTGCTGCGTTTAACGCCAATAAGTTAGTTTGTGCGGCTATGCTATTAATCATCTCAACGATACTACCAATTTGATCGGTTTCATTTTTCAAACCATCTAACACTGATTGTGCGGTGCTCATGTGTCCTGATAGACTGGTTACTACTTGGGCTGGATGTTCCATCGATTGCTGGCAGTCTGTTACAGCAATGCTCCCTTGGCTTACTTCCTGCGTGATTGTGTGTGTTTTACTGGATACATCACTGGAGTGAGCGGTAATATCATCAACGGCATTAATCATGTTGTTGGAATAATTGTTTTGTAGCACGGCTTTTTGGTTGAAGTTGTTATAGGTGTCGGCTAACTCTTCAGACATAGGGATTAATCTGGCGGTAGAGCCGTTGATGGCAATTAGAATTTCTTCACAGCGTGCGATAAAGGTGTTGAGCTCTCTGGCCAGGCACCAGCCTGATTCACTACTTTCTTGCAGCCGATAATTAAGATTGAGCGTATCGCCTTGAAAAGGGGCTTTAATTTCCTGCTTTAGCTGCTTTATATGTCGGTTGATGAGATGGCGGCTCACCATAAACAGGCCAGCGATCAGTAAGGCATCTTTAATGAGTGCTGGGAGGGCGGCAGAGAGTGATTCAGCGATGAATATATCCAATACAGAAAAAGCAAAAGCTGCGATCGCAAAGCTGTGCCAGTAACGCATGAGTGATCCTTGTTGTTGGGTTAATTAACAACAAGTATCGGCAGTATCGTCAGAAATTCCAGTCTTTAGAGGCTAAAGTTTTCCAATTTGAGGGTGTTTTGATCAGCTTGAATAAACCATGCTTGCTGGCACCAGTCGCCTAAGACGATTCTTTCGGCGGGTTTGTCGTTAACGGTGAGTTGATGTCGGTTAGGGCGGTGTGTGTGGCCGTGAATCAAACGTAGGCAGTTATGCTCCGACATGAGATTAATAACTTCTTGGGGGGTCACATCCATAATGTCTTCGGCTTTTAAGGCGTTAATGGTTTGACTTTGGTCGCGCAGTTGCTTGGCGAGTGTCCGTCTAGCGGCTAGTGGCTGAGAGAGCAGCTGCTGTTGCCATTCTTTTGAGCGGACTTGCTGCCTGAAAGCCATATATTCGGTATCTTGCGTGCAAAGGCTGTCGCCATGCATTAGCAGCGTTGCCTCCCCGTAAAGATCAATGACCGTTGGGTCATTCAATAATGTCGCACCGGTTTGTGTGCAAAATGCTTCGCCGACTAAAAAGTCACGATTACCCTGCATAAAATAGAGCTTTGAGCCGCTCTTGCTAAAGGCTATTAGGGCGTTAATGATATCAAGGGCCAGAGGGGCGTCATCATCATCACCCACCCAAACGTCAAAGAAGTCCCCCAGGATATAGAGCGCGTCACAATTGCCCGCCCATTGGGATAGGTAACGAAAAAACGCCCGGGTCACTGCCGGGCGCGTTTCATCTAGATGAAGATCAGAGATAAAGTAGGTTGTCATACGACTCGCTAATAAGGTTAAGGTTAGACCTTATTCGCCTGTCCACTCTGCTGATTCGATGATGACATCTTCATCAGGCACGTCTTGGTGGCCGGATTTGGTTGTGGTTGATACAGCTTTGATCTTATCAATCACATCCATGCCGTCGATGACCTTACCAAATACACAATAGCCCCAGCCTTGAGAGTTTTTGCCGCTGTGGTTTAAGAAGTCGTTATCTTTGATGTTGATGAAAAATTGAGCGCTAGCCGAGTGTGGGTCCATCGTACGAGCCATGGCGACAGTGCCAAAGTCGTTGGTTAGGCCGTTGTCCGCTTCGTTTTCGATGGTGTCACGAGATTCTTTTTGGTTCATATCAGTGTCAAAACCGCCGCCTTGAACCATGAAGTCGTTAATGACACGGTGGAATATGGTGCCGCTATAAAAGCCATCTTTAACGTACTGAGCAAAGTTCTCAGCTGTTTTTGGTGCTTTTTCAAAGTCTAATTCTAGGGTGATATCACCAAAATTCGTTTTTAAAATAACCATTTGATATGCCTTTGTAATGTAAAACCCTATGGGTTGTTAAAACGGAACGATAAAGCCGGTATAATACGTGGTTTGGCTCGTGGGCGGAACCACCTAAACGCTTGATTCAACAGTAGTGCTATAAGCATAGTGCTACTTTGATCAGTGACGATACCTTGGTTTGCAACGAGCTTTTTTACTGAGTATTGATTGAAATACTCAGTTGAGATTATATTAACCCCTAAGAGTTAGCTATTTAATGAGCGATACCGACATTGTTAAGCCCACCAATTTCATTCGAGTCATTGCCGAGCAGGATCTAGCTGACGGTAAAGTGAGCAAAATCGTGACTCGTTTTCCGCCTGAGCCTAATGGCTATTTACATATTGGCCATGCTAAATCAATTTGTGTGAATTTTGGTATTGCTCAGGATCTCGGTGGTGAGTGTAATCTTCGTTTTGATGACACTAACCCGACTAAAGAAGATCAAGAGTACGTAGATGCCATCAAAGAAGACGTTCAGTGGTTGGGGTTTCAGTGGGCGGGTGATGTCCGTTATGCCTCAAGCTATTTCGACACCTTTTATGAATGGGCGCTACATTTGATCAAAACGGGTAAGGCCTATGTTTGCCATTTGACCCCCGAACAGGCAAAAGAGTATAGAGGTTGGGCGACCGAACCCGGTAAACCTAGCCCTTATCGCGAGCGCAGTGTTGAAGAAAACCTTGAGCTGATTGAAAAAATGCGTGCCGGTGATTGTGACGAGGGTGAGTGTGTATTACGTGCCAATATCGATATGACCTCACCCAACATGAATCTTCGCGATCCTATTTTGTACCGCATTCGTAAGCAGTCACATCATCAAACGGGTGACAAATGGTGCATTTACCCAGCGTACGATTTTGCTCATGGTCAAGAGGATGCTATCGAAGGGGTTACCCACTCTATTTGTACGCTTGAGTTTGCGGACCACCGCCCTTTATACGAATGGTTTCTTAAAAACTTACCGGTGCCAAGTACGCCGCGCCAATATGAGTTTGGTCGTTTAAATATCAATTACACGGTGACCAGTAAGCGTAAGTTAAAACAATTAGTTGACGATGGCGTGGTTGCTGGCTGGGATGATCCGCGTATGCCAACTATTTCAGGCTTACGGCGACGGGGTTATAGCCCTGCGGCAATTCGTAATTTTTGTGATAGTTTAGCGGTTGCCAAGACCGACGGCACGGTTGACATGGCTCAGTTGGAGTTTTTCATTCGTGATGATTTGAATAAAACGGCCCCTAGAGCGATGGCGGTTATTAATCCGCTTAAAGTCGTGATAAGTAATTACCCTGAAGATAAAATGGAAATGATTTCTGCACCTAAACATCCCGAATTGGAGTTGGGTAATCGAACTTTACCGTTCACCCGCGAAATTTATATCGATCAAGCAGACTTTAAAGAAGAGTACAGTAAAAAATTCAAGAAAAAACTAACCCCAGGTAAGCGTATTCGTTTACGGAATGCCTATGTTATTGAGGCTGATACTTACGATAAAAATGAAGCGGGTGAAATTGTACAAATCAATGCCAGTTTAATTCCAGATACCTTGGGTAAAAATCCGGCGGATGAAATTAACCCAAAAGGCGTTGTGCATTGGGTTTCGGCTAGCCACGGTAAGCAGGCTACAATACGTCGTTATGAGCGATTGTTTACTCATGAGGCGCCAGACAACGGTGAAGAAGATTTTTTGACGTACGTTAACGCTTCTTCATTAGACATTGTTGAAAACTGTTGGATCGAACCAGGTTTGGCGGATGCTACCAGTGAACAGGGATTTCAGTTTGAGCGTGAAGGTTATTTTGTTGCTGACCGTTATGATCACTCATCAGAAAATCCTGTATTTAATATGACCATCGGATTACGCGATACATTTTCTAAATAGAGAACTCGTGAATAGGGTTTCTAAATAAAATAGGTTTAAATAGATTAGATCTAAACAGGTTAAGATTTTATGGCTTTAAAAATTTATAACACCTTTACTCGCAGCAAAGAAGTTTTTGAACCGTTAGTTACCGGTAAAATTAATATGTATGTGTGTGGCATGACCGTGTATGACTATTGTCACTTGGGCCATGCGAGAGTAATGGTGGCCTTTGATGTCATTACTCGCTACCTACGCAATGCCGGTTACGAGGTTAACTATGTACGCAACATCACTGACATTGAGGATAAGATATTAAATCGGGCTAATGAGAATAAAGAGCTTTATACCGACTTAACATCACGCTTTATTGACTTTATGCATCAAGATGAAGCAAGGCTAGGTGTGCAGCGCCCGGATCAAGAGCCTAGAGCAACAGAGTTTATTGAAGAAATTATTAACATGGTGCAAACCCTCATTGAGAAAGGGTATGCCTATGCTGCAGACAACGGCGATATTTACTATTCGGTCGATAAATTTGGCCCTTATGGTCAATTGAGCAATAAAAACCCGGATGAGCTATTGGCGGGGGCTCGTGTCGATGTAGAGCTTGCCAAAAAAGATCCTCGAGATTTTGTGCTTTGGAAATCGACTACGGCTGATGAAGTGCATTGGGATTCGCCTTGGGGTAAAGGTCGCCCGGGTTGGCATATTGAATGTTCTGCCATGTCGACGTGTTGCTTAGGTAATACCTTTGATATTCATGGCGGTGGGCCAGATTTACCCTTCCCGCATCACGAAAATGAAATTGCCCAATCAGAAGCGGCTACCGGTGAGAAGTATGCGCGTTATTGGATGCATGCGGGTGCCGTACGTATTGATGGCGAAAAGATGTCGAAGTCACTCGGTAATTTTTTCACCATTCGTGAAATTCTCGATAAGTATCATCCAGAAGTGGTGCGTTATTGTTTAATTGGCAGTCATTATCGTAGTGCGATCAATTACTCTGAAGAGAGTTTGCAAACAGCAAAAACGGCGCTTGATCGATTCTACAAAGGCTTAAAAGGTTTTGAGGCGGTGCAGTCAGTTAACTTAGCTGACTTGGTTAATCCATCAGACTATATCACCCGATTTCATGATGCGATGCAGGATGATTTCAATACCCCAGTTGCCTTGGCAGTCATGTTTGATTTGGTAAGAGAGTTAAATACCGCCGTTAAAGATGGCAGCGAGTCTGCTCAGCAACAGTTTTCAGTTGAATTGAAAAGCCTCGGCGCATTACTAGGTCTGTTGCAATCAGATCCCACGGCATTTTTACAAGCTGGCGGTGATGATGAGCTATCAGCTGGTGATATAGAGGCTAAAATTCAGGCTAGGGTGGAGGCAAAGGCTAATAAGGATTATGCCTTGTCGGATCAAATCCGTGATGACCTGAAGGAGCAGGGAGTGATTCTTGAAGATACGGGGGGGCAAACCACTTGGCGTCGAGGCTAAATTGCATGCTTCGTAAGCTCCTGAATCAATAGAATATTTCTGGGGTTAGATAAGGTTGGTTGCTAAATAAGCAACGATAAAAATAGCCTATAAAAACCTGTTTTTAGCGTTGACGGATGTAGGTTCGATCAGTATCATGCGCACCTCATCTCTTGGACAGTTTATCCGGAGAAGTATGTCGGGGTATAGCGCAGTCTGGTAGCGCGCCTGCTTTGGGAGCAGGATGTCGGGAGTTCGAATCTCTCTACCCCGACCATTTTTTAGCCCTATGTTGTAACGTTTTACATGCGGCCTCAAGTGTTTATGGTGAGCGTAGCTCAGTTGGTAGAGCGCCGGATTGTGATTCCGGTGGTCGCGGGTTCAATCCCCGTCGCCCACCCCATATTTAAAAAGGCCTGTAGTTAACTGCAGGCCTTTTTATTTTCTGCACACGTTAGTCTCCGCAATACTTTTAATAATAAAGCATTATGGTAGAATGCTGCGCTTCCCTAACTAGGGGATAACAACTTTTTATGCCTCCTTAGCTCAACTGGATAGAGCAACGCCCTTCTAAGGCGTAGGTTTCAGGTTCGAGTCCTGAAGGGGGTACCAATTCTTTTGTTGTTTACTTTATATGTAGCGTGAGCCAGTCATCAAAAATTGCAAACTGCTCCGCGATAAAGTCTGAAGTCTCATCACTATCATGCCGGTCATCGTGTAAAACTCTTTTCTGATAGATATCCTGTATATTGTCATGCTAGTTATCAGCTGAATTAATTCTCAAGGAACGGTGGTCGGTGCTACCCATAGGGCTATGCCTGGAGGATACGTTGCGAGTCGGAACGCTCAGAGTGCAAAAAAAACGAGATCCATTGAGTTATGCCTAATATTTGTACGACTGAGTGTTAATAATAGCTTGTTGATTGTCAGTGGCCCGTATCTTGTAGTAGATTGATAGAAATCGGTGGCTTTAATCCTTTCTATGCTGTGTCACAGAATAAAAATTAGCCATCTAACTACCCAATTATTATTAGAATTTTAATGAGACGTCTATGAGTTTGATCGTAAAAGATACCGATGCTTTTTTGGAAGCTCAAAATGAAAGTATTAAAATCTACACAGATAGAAACCTTGAGTCAATTGAGCAACTAGCGCAATTGACGGAGCAAGATCGTTTTGCAATGCGAGTTGTTTCTTCGATATTACCATTTCGTGTGAATCAATATGTTATTGAACAGCTGATTGACTGGAGCAAAGTGCCAAATGACCCTATCTACCAGCTAGTATTTCCACAAAAAGATATGCTAATACCTGAGCATTACGAAAAAATGGCGGACTTAATTAGGTCAGGCGCTGATAAATTCGCGATTAAAAATTTAGCTCATGAGATCCGACAGGATTTAAATCCTCATCCTGCGAATCAGCATTTATTGAATGTTCCAAAATCTAACGGTGTGGCCATTGAGGGTATTCAGCATAAATATCGAGAAACCGTTTTATTTTTCCCTAGTCAAGGGCAAACATGCCATAGCTACTGCACATTTTGTTTTCGATGGGCGCAATTTGTAGGTGATAAAGAGTTATTATTTGCTAGCGGCGAAGCTGATAAATTACATGCCTACCTAAAGTCTAAGCCTGAGGTGACTGATCTTCTTTTGACAGGTGGGGATCCAATGGTGATGAAATCCCGTCACTTAGAAAAGTACTTGTTGCCACTTACAGCGCCAGAGTTTGACCATGTACAGACCATACGGATAGGCACTAAATCATTATCGTTTTGGCCAAATAGGTATGTCGGCGATAAAGACTCGGGTGATATCCTCGAGTTGTTAAAAAAGCTGGTCAAATCAGGAAAGAATGTGGCTTTCATGGCTCATTTTAACCATCCTCAAGAAATGCAAACAGATATATGTAAGGAGGCGATTAAAAGAATCCAGTCGACAGGAGCCATTATTCGAACGCAGGCCCCATTATTGGCTCATATTAATGATAATTCAGATTCATGGGCAGCAATGTGGAGCGAGCAAGTTAGGCTGGGTATGGTGCCGTACTACATGTTTGTTGAGAGAGATACCGGCGCAAAAAATTATTTTCGTGTTCCTTTGTTCAGGGCTTACCAAATTTATAGGGAGGCAATGCTTAAAGTTTCAGGTCTATCTCGTACCGCTAGAGGGCCAAGCATGAGCGCAGGGCCTGGAAAAATAGAAATACTCGGTATAGAGCATGTAGCGGGTGAAAAAGTATTTGTCTTACGCTTCTTGCAAGGCCGCAATCCAGAGTGGGCCTATAAGCCATTTTTTGCTAAATATGATGAGCAGGCTACTTGGATTGATCAATTGGTTCCCGCGTTTGGGGAGAGTGAGTTTTTCTACGAAAAAGAATACCGGGATATGTGTCTTACTGGGAATGAACTTTTATAATTAGTGTGCTTTTTGGTTGCATAAAAACCCTCTAGAAGCGGCACTGTAAAATACGCAGCTAGAGCCCCCGTAGGTTGGGTTGTTTGCAAACAGTCAGGCTGTAGCGCTAGCCGGTGCAAACCTATACCGCCTGATTGAAACGACCCAGGCTAATGATTTAGGCTCTGGGTAGTTCAGTAGGGTGGCTTGATGTTGCATCGCTCAAAAAACAGTCTTAATTTACTAGGGGAATGGATGGGTTCACGGAATACTATGATTTGAATCTTGAATGTTTTTCCTGCAATAGCTGTTTTTCGATGCCTGCCCTGAATTCCCTTCCCCTATATACACCACTTAAAAGCCTTATTATGCCGCAGTAAAATTCTGTATTTGAGTCAATGTTCTCACGTAAGCTCCGTTATTCTCTAATCGAGTCTAAAACAGGCCTATTTATTATCCTTGATGTACCTTGACTACACCTTTCCCCATTCCAAAAAATTGACTATGATAGGCACAAATAATACATAGTAGGGCACGGTTACCATGGATCAAGAATCAGTCGTTTATGGGTGTATAAAAGATACTGTATATTCTGATGATTCGGAGCAGTTTTTGCTGCATCGAGAAAATAATCTCCAGGTGATGGGGGCGTTACCGAGTATTGAGGGTTGGCCGCTAATCAATAGAGAAATGTTCTCTATGCCTGCAGTGGCGTCAGATTTAGACGATACCAATACCAATGTTGTGCATTTTGGTACGTCGTATAAAGCGATTGAATACGAGTGGGAAGACTGGATTGGGAAATTCGAGGTCATGCTAAAAAAAATGTATTGGGTAAGTGCTACGGTTCATTTAGATACTGAGCTTAATGGCCTGCATACATTTACTTGGGAGTCGGAAGAGGAATTCCACGTGCCAGATAGTGGTGATTTGTCTGTGCGTTGCGAGTGGAGCCGAGAATCTCTGGCTTTTTAAGTATTATTAAAGGCTCAATGGTATGTTTTCTCTGTTAAAAGCGGGTCACAAGCGCACGCTATTTCTAGCTATTTTGGCTACAGTGACCTTTGTCGGCTCAGCCATCTTTATGTTTGATGTTGAGAAACAAGAACTGCTTAAATTTTTTGTCATCTCTATCGTTGCATTAGTCGTTGTTATTATTGCTGCTTTGGTGTTATCCGGGGTGATTGTGCTATTGCGTCGTTTGTTTGCTAGTTAAATTTGTGTGGGTCAGTTTTCTGTTTAAATTATATTTTTTAAGATAGTGTATAGATATTGCTAAGGTGGCGGTCATGGCATTGTTTCGAATTATTCTCATTCTGTTTTTTGGATCTAGCACTTCGATATTATTGGCGGCATCTTCACCGGTTGAAGATCAATGGTCTAATGTACTATCGGGTGAGCATAGGTTGCCGGAAAATATTCAGCGTAATAGCCATCGTCACCCAAGAGAGACGCTGATATTTTTTGGTGTTACGCCTTCGTCTACTGTGGTTGAGGTTTGGCCTGGTGGAGGTTGGTATACAGAAATTTTGGCACCTTTATTAAAAAATGACGGAGTGTTTTATGCGGCTCATTTTAGTATTAATTCCCATATTCCATTTTACCGCATTAAACGCCAAAAATTTGATCAAAAAATTCAAGCTGCCCCTGACGTTTATGGCAAGGTTATAACAACAACCTTAATGCCTCCCCAGCATATTTTAATGGCGCCCAATAATAGCGTTGATGTGGTATTAACCTTTAGAAATGTACATAACTGGATGAAATCGGGCAAAGATGCACACGTTTTTTCCGCGATGTTTGCCGCGTTAAAGCCTGGTGGTGTTTTAGGTGTGGTCGAGCATAGAGCTAAGCCCGGAACCCCCTTGGTCGATATGATCGGCTCCGGCTATGTTACCGAAGCTGAGGTTAAGCGTATGGCGGGTTTGGCTGGCTTCGTTTTTACGGGTAACAGTGAGATAAACGCAAACGTTAACGATAGTACCCTGCACCCTAAAGGTGTATGGACGTTACCGCCATCGTTGCGCCTAGGTGATGAGAGCCGTGATCATTATTTATCAATAGGTGAGAGCGATAGAATGACGCTTAAATTTATTAAGCCACTTAATTGATGGTTTTTATAACGGCTGGTTTAGTTGTTAATTCAAGCTGGGTTTAATGAAGGTTTATCGTTATGACTAGCGCTATAGAAGTGCCATACCGGCAACTCAGTGAGCAGGCCTTATCGGGGTTGATAGAAGAGTTTATTAATCGTGAGGGTACCGATTATGGCGAGTATGAGTATTCTCTTGATGATAAGGCCACTCAGGTTAGGGTCGCATTGGCTGAGGGTAAGGCTGTTATCGTTTTTGATCCAGTGATAGAAACGTCAACGCTGATGTATAAAGATCAATTCCAGCAATTTGGTTGCTAGGTTTGGTACCGGGTTTGGTTATTGGGTTTAGTTTAGTCTTGGGGTTTGGTGCTTACATCGAGTGCTTCGATAGCGCTTTGAGCGTAGATTAACCAGTCTAAAAGTAGGCTGCGTAATTGAATGAGCTGTTCGGGTTCTGTACCGCTGAGCTTATCTTCGGTTAACTCTTCAGCGATATTTGATAAGGCAATAATGATTTCAGAGGCTTCGGTATTGGTTAAGGTAAGTTGAGCCTGATCGATTTTGCTGTTTTGTGGGTTGTGTATACTTTTGTATAATTGGTTTTGTAGCGTGAGGGCTAGCGAGGGGTAAGGGTCTCTTAGATAGGTAAAGCTTAGCTCCATGGTTTCTACCGGGAACAATTTGCTTATAGAATGTGGTTGAGAGTGTGTTATTGATCCCATATCCACCGCAGTATTAGGTCTTTATGAATCCCGTCTTGGTATTTCCATCCTTAACTTCAAGGTTAGCACCGTTAATATTAATTGAAAGTGCTTTAAGGTGATTTGTTGATGTGCGAAAAATCTTATGTGTTAGATGTGACGGGCTTGATGTGCCCAGAGCCTGTGATGATGCTGCACAATAAGGTGAGGGATGTGGAATCAGGTAGCATCATTAAGGTTATTGCTACGGACCCATCGACTCAGCGTGATATACCTAAGTTTTGTAGTTTCTTGGGTCATGATCTGTTAGAGCAGCAAGAGCTAGATAAGCAATATGTCTATTTTATACGCAAGTCATTAGATTCTTGAGTTCACTTCGTCACACTTTTTCAGTATTGATACTAGCTATCTAGCAGTAGCGCTATCGCGGCTAGTGCATCGGGGTCTTCAGATTTGATTTGATTGGCAATGTGATGCTGAAAAAAGTATCTGAAATCAGGGTTTTCGGATACGGGATATAAACATGAAGATCCGGGGAGTATGGGTGTTTCTTTTACCAAATCTTCGTTGATAATCATGGCTTCTAGATGGCCGTCCCCCAATAGTTTCCAGCTTAGTACATCGGTTAATATTAAGTGACTTTTATCGTGGTCATTTAGCATCGCGTGAGTGCCAATAGTATCGGGGATTTCTTGCATGATTGAGTCAGGGTCGCCGTCTAAGCCCCCAAAATAATCAACAGCGCTATTCAGTTCTAATACTTTGTGCTGAGGGGCTTCATCAAAGATTTCTTGTGTCACGGGGTTATAGTAGCCCTGCCATTTTCCGTAATGTTCGTCATTTAAATCTAAGCATGAAGTGGCTTTGTTCAGCCAGGGCACAACGGCTGCTATGGTGCCGTCTTCAGCCATGGCCCAGCACAAAATCCTCATGCTGTAGTATGTTTGGCTTTGGGTATGCTCGTTAGAGTAGAGAATAGATAGGTTGTCGGTTTCAGCAGCTAGCCGAATCCAGCTGCTGCAGTGAGGTGTTTTTCTAATATAATCAGCCAGTTGAATAACGTTGCTGGCGTGTGGCGTTGACGGTTTCATGGGCAATTCCCCGTATAGTGCCGTTATAGTAATTATGGTTATCGACTGTTTAATTACTAAGATTAAGCTCAGTATAGTTAAATCATATAAGCCTAGCCAGTTTATGGTTGAATATTTATCGTTTAGAAGTGAATAATAGCGTTCTAATAACATGTTAGAATATGAAACTGTAATATGGTTGTGAAAATAGCTAGCTTTTGGCGTGCTAAAAGCTATTGAGAGTAAAGAGTGTTAGAAAAATTAATACAGGCTTTTGATGATTGTTTTTATGTCTCGTTAAATACGAGATTGATTCGTGGTGATGATGAGCCTATTTATAAACCTGCATATTCTTCTTGTGATTTTAATCAAGTTATTTTTGCACATGGTTTTTTTACCAGTGCACTGCATGAAGTTTCTCATTGGTGTCTTGCTGGTGAAGAGAGAAGAAAGCGAGTGGATTATGGTTATTGGTATAATGCTGACGGTCGAACTCAGGAGCAGCAAAAAAAGTTTGAGTCGGTTGAGGTTAAACCGCAGGCCTTAGAGTGGATGTTTAGTCAAGTCGCTGGGGCCAAGTTTAGAATCAGTGCTGATAACTTAGAGGGAGAATCTACCGACCCAGAGCCTTTTAAAAAAGCTGTGGTATCGCAGGTTGAGCGTTATTGTCAGCAAGGTTTATCCGATAGGGCTAAATTGTTTCATGAAAAGCTCATTCAACAATTTAATAAAAACTATATTCTTTCAGCTGACAATTTTTTGTTAGCTGATCTCTAAAGGATTATTTGTGTTAACCATTGTTGCCGACGAAAACATTCCTCTACTCGACCAATTCTTTTCTGATATAGGCAGTATTACAAGAGTCAATGGCCGCTCTATGTTTGCCGAGCAGGTGGTAGATGCTGATATTTTATTGGTGCGCTCTGTCACTCATGTAAACGAAGCGCTGTTAGCCAATAGCACTGTTCGTTTTGTTGGTACGGCAACCATTGGTATTGATCATCTTGATACTGACTATTTAGAGACTAAAGGTATTGTTTGGGCTAATGCACCTGGTTGCAATGCAAACTCGGTTGTTGATTATGTTTTTTCCTGCTTTTGTCAGGTGGATAATTTATGGCAACAACTTTTTGATAATTTTACTGTGGGTATTATTGGCTTAGGTAACGTAGGGTCATGTCTGCAAGACCGTTTAAATAGATTAAATATTGCCACTAAAGGCTATGACCCATTGTTGCCAGAATCTAATCTTAATACGCATGATTTATCATCAGTGATGTCTTGTGATGTACTTTGTCTTCATGCGCCGTTAACTAAAACGGGTTCGTACCCAAGCTTTCATATGATTGCTGAGAGTGAGCTGGCGTTGTTAAAACCAGGCGCTGTGTTGGTGAGTGCCGGCAGGGGGGCGGTTATTGACAACGGAGCTTTAGAGGTTTTTTTGGAAGGGCGACCAGATGTTATTACGATGCTGGATGTATGGGAGGGTGAGCCCAATATTGCCATGGGTTTATTGCCGCAGGTTAAAATAGCAACACCACATATTGCGGGTTATAGCTTAGATGGCAAGACTCTGGGCACTAATATGATCTATCAGGCGTGTTGTGATAGTTTGAAGCTAGTCTCTGCTGAAAAAATTAAAGGTGATCAGTATTTTGAAATTGAAGTCCCTGAGTCGTTATCAGCGGTTGAGGCTTTTTGTTTCACGATGGCTCATGTTTATGATGTAAGTACGGATGATCAGTGTTTTCGCGAGTCAATGTTAGCCGCCGATGACATGCAACGAGCAAAACGTTTTGATGAACTAAGAAAGTTTTATCCGGAACGGCGTGAGTTTTCACGTTACATCATTACTAATTCACAATGTTTGCCGGCTCAATTGAATGATTGGCTCAAGGCGGCGGGTTTTCATCTTTCTTAAATAAGTTGTTTTTCTATGCAAAGAATAATCGAGGCTGTGGCTAAGGGCTTAGGCTCTGTGGCGCAGGGTCATAAAAATTCAAGGCGTTTTTTTCATGGCCGTGGTCATTGTTATGTTGGTTTAGAAAATATCAATGTAGATTACCATCAGGGTTTGCTATTTATAACCTTGTATCAGGCTCTTGATGAACCTTCTTATCAAACGATGATTGATGGCCTTCAAATACACTTGCCAATAGCCGTTATAGTGCAACACCGTTACTTGCCTAAATCACCGTCTGAGTTAGTGCTAGGCGAGTTGCCAGAGCAAAGCTATGCGCTAACGGACGATATGCGTTTTGATATTAAAATCGGTGTTAACCAAAATATTGGCTATTTTTTAGATATGCAGACGGTACATCAATGGTTGCGTAGCCATGCTAAAGGCAGGCATATTCTTAATTTATTTTCTTATACGTGTGCTTTTTCTGTCGCGGCTATTAAAGGTGGTGCGCAGCGTGTCGTCAATGTTGATATGAGTGCCGGCGTTTTAAAAACAGGCCAGCGAAACCATGTGATCAACGCGTTAGATTCAAGAGCGGCTAGATTTTTAAAATTGGATATTTTAAAGTCTTGGGGACGAATTAGAAAGACCGGGCCGTTTGATATGCTGATCATTGACCCACCGAGTAATCAGCGTGGTAGCTTTGTTGCCGAGCAAGATTACGGTAAGGTATTCCGCCGTATACCGCAATTATTAGGTGTAAGGGGTGAGGTGCTAGCGTGTTTGAATGCGCCGCATTTACCGGAAGACTTTCTGGTCGAATTGATGGCTAAAGAATGCCCGCAATGCCAGCTGATTGAGCGCTTACCGGTATCTGAGGATTTCCCCGAGTCTGATAGCAATCGCTCCCTAAAAGTGATGCTCTTTAGCTATCAGCAGTAACGACATTAACTGGCTAGCAACTTAGAGACCTGTTGCTCAATTAAGATTGACGATCCGCTTTTTAGTGCTTTGCGTAAGTTATTGATATTGCGCTGGGATTCACTCATAACGGAGGCGGGGATACCGTCATTATCTTCATGAGGGGTGTGATCGCTACGTGAAGATAATATCAAAAAGCCTTTTTCTGTGAGTACCGCTTGATCTAAGGCTTCTTGTTTGATGCAGTGGTCGTATTGTAGGTAATGATTTTCACCAAGCCATATCATAGCGCTAAGTGCGGACAAATAACGCTCACTGTATAGACCGAACTCATCCTGTTCTACTTGGGGGGATATATCATCGACGTATAAAACGACTTTATTGGGAAAACTGTTATAAAGACGGATTAAAATCTTAGCAGCGTCAATGTAAAAGTCATGAATATGTAAATCTGCCATAATATTAATATTTTGTTAGCGTGAGTGGAACGGTATGTTAATTTTTCGGTATTAGAGGTGTCCGTTAGTTTAACCTAAATGTATTTGCACAATAAGCCCAAAAATAAGGAGTTCAAAATGGCTAAAATCGATAAAACACCACAGCAGTGGCAAGAGCAGCTTGGCGAACAAGATTATGCGATATGTAGGCAGAAGGGCACTGAACGTGCATTTACGGGAGATTATTGGGATTGTAAGATACCAGGCACCTATTTGTGTAAATGCTGCGGTGAGCCATTGTTTGAGGCTGAGGCCAAGTATGACTCTGGTTCAGGTTGGCCTAGCTTCTATCAACCGACGAATGCAGGGGTTGTTCTTGAAGAGAAGGATAGCGCCCACGGCATGTTGCGAATAGAGGTGATGTGTCATACCTGTGAAAGCCATCTCGGCCATGTGTTTAATGATGGCCCAGAGCCAACAGGCTTAAGATATTGTATTAACTCGGCGTCTTTGGTTTTCAAATCCTCTAAATAATAAGAGAGCTGTATGAGAGACTTTACCGACATCTATCAGCAGGTGTGTGAACGTTTTGCTGGCAGTGATGATTTTATAGAGTCGTTTCCTGAGCCGTTATCAAATAACCAGTTAGCGGCAAAGACGGATAAAGAATTGCTATCGACTATGTGCAGACGGATTTTTAGGGCCGGGTTAAAGCACTCTGTGGTCGATGCTAAATGGCCCGGATTTGAAGAGGCTTTTTTTGATTTCGCCCCTTTACGCGTTGCGATGATGAGTGAGAATGAGCTTGATACACTGATGGCTAATAGGGCAATTATTCGGCATTGGAATAAACTTAAGTCGGTGCCGATAAATGCCTCTATGGTGCATTATATATCGGAAGAAAATAACGGTTTTGGTCGTTGGTTGGCGGCTTGGCCAGAAGACGATATTGTTGGCTTATGGCTGTATTTTAAAAAAGAGGGGGCGCACTTAGGGGGTAATTCTGCGGCCTCTTTTTTACGCATGGTCGGCAAGGATACCTTTGTATTAAGTGCTGATGTGATAGCGGCACTCATCTCGCAGGATATTGTCAGTAAAACGCCAACCAGTCAGCGGGATTTACGGGCAGCGCAAGAGGCTTTTAATGTGTGGCGAGAGCAGAGTGGTTGGCCACTCTGCCATTTGAGCCGCTTGCTGGCTATGACGGTAAATTACTAATACGGTGATGGATGAGCGCTAGTCGTAGACTGAGTTTTTCTTCCAAGAGCCGTCATCTTCTTCGGTGGCTTTATCCCACTCTTCAACGGCTTCTTTTTTTAGTTCTTCATGAGTGATGGCTTCTTTTTCCATGACTACCATTTGTTCTTTAAACTGGTTGAGCTGTTCGTTGTATTGGCCCTGGGTGTTTTCCTTGGTGAGCTTATCAATGATCATATGAAGGTAGTGTAGGGTGAGGCGAGGTTTTCTTTTTGCAACGGAGTCATTCACGCCATTCACTAATACATCAATGGCGGATTGAACCATCAGGTTACGGACTTGAGCGGCGTAAACTGTCGTTTGGTCGTTGCTCAATTTTTGGCTTTTATTGAGCTTGCCGATAAAGCTGTAAAGCCCTTGTAAGAGTTGTTGAATCTCTTTGATTTGTGCGGGGTCTTGCAGCCTTGTTCTGTTGTTTGAATCAGGCTGTTTATTGATAGCTTGAACTTTTTGTTCAATAACGGCTTGATTTTTTTTGTAGGTAGTCACTTTTGGGTTGAGGTTATGAAGCTGGCTATATATTTCGCTGAGGCAGCGGCAGACTAATAACTTAAGATCTTTGTTTAAAAAACCATCGGGAAAACCTTCTAACATCTGTTGAAAGTTGCGAGCTCTTGCTTTGAGGGCCGCTTCTAAGCGGCGTTTCTCTTTATTGTTTTTCTCGATCGTTTGCATCAATATTGCAACACCCACTAATATAGCGAGCAGTAGACCGATTAGACCAATGATAATTGGCGTTGACATAAAACCTCACGTTTTTAAAAAATCTATGTACCGCTATAGTCTAGCGTCTTTTAGAGGTTTTATAAGCTTCTATCTTCAATTTAATTAATTTTTTTCACATCGGCGCTTGACCTTTATGGTGAACATCCATATTATGCGCGCCTCTTGAGTAGCAATGCTTGAGTAGCTTACTTAGTCCCCATCGTCTAGAGGCCTAGGACACCGCCCTTTCACGGCGGTAACAGGGGTTCGAACCCCCTTGGGGATACCATTTTTCGTTCGAAAGAACGCTTAGATAAGCGGGAATAGCTCAGTTGGTAGAGCGCGACCTTGCCAAGGTCGAGGTCGCCGGTTCGAACCCGGTTTCCCGCTCCATTTAAGTACTCGTATCACCTCAGTTCCAGAATATCTCTTTTTTACATTCCCGGGTACAGCCGCCAATTCTTCTTGGCTTAGCGCTATAAATCCGTTTAAGCTTGTCTCAATGCAGATGAAAAGCTTGGGCTTTGGCCTCTTGATAGCTTATCGGCTTGTCCTGTTGCTGTGCTTGGTAAAAGATCTCGTCTAGCGCCTGATATTTCTGAATCTCTTCGTCTGCCATAAAATGCATGCAGTTACCGCCTAACAGCCATAAAATGTCTCGGTTTAAGACTGGCGTAATCATGGGGTAATTGGCGATAATACCTTCTATAAAATATTGTCCTTTTTCATAAATATCTTCTTGTGTCAGCTCGCCACCCGCTAGGGCTTTAAGGCGGCTGATAAACTGCTCATCACTTTCAGATAGCGGTTGCTCGGTAAACTGGGCTTGGGTTAAGCAATATTTATGTAGATCGTTGAAGAGCTCAAGCAAGTGAGTGATGTTTGGCATGATAGAATCCGTTAAAACTGGCTAAAAAATAAAGTGAATTTGTTGATATGACTGTAGCACTGAGCATTAAGCAGCTGAGCAAAACGTATAATAATGGTTTTGAGGCCCTTAAGGGAATTGATTTTGAGGTTCAAGAGGGCGATTTCTTTGCATTGCTGGGGCCTAACGGTGCAGGCAAGTCTACTACGATCGGTATTGTCTGTTCCTTGATTAATAAAACGGCAGGTAAAGTATCTGTATTTGGTCACGACATTGATACCGATTTCCCGTTGGCAAAAAAGCAATTGGGCATTGTGCCGCAAGAATTCAATTTTAATACCTTTGAGAAACCCTTAGATATTCTCGTTAACCAGGCGGGTTATTATGGTATTCCAAGAGACGTTGCGATGGAGCGCAGTGAGTTCTATTTGAAAAAGCTAGGTTTATGGGACAAGCGTGATACACCTTCGAGATATTTGTCGGGAGGAATGAAGCGTCGATTAATGATAGCTCGTGCACTAATTCATCAGCCTAAGCTATTGATATTGGATGAGCCAACCGCTGGCGTCGATATAGAAATGCGCCGATCCATGTGGGAGTTTTTGCAGGAAATAAATCAACAGGGTACGACCATTATTTTAACCACCCACTACCTTGAAGAAGCTGAGAGTTTGTGTAGAAACATCGCCATTATTAATCATGGTTTGATTGCTGAAAACACCAGTATGCGAGCACTGCTTAAAAAGTTACAGAAAGAAGTTTTTATTGTTGATGTGTTACAGAGTTTATCGGAGGCTCCCCAAATTAAAGGTTTTAAATGTGTGCTGGTTGATGAGCACACTTTTGAGATGGTTGTTGAGCGGTCGCAAGTATTGAATGATATTTTTGAACAACTCAGTGCGCAGGGTCTTAGCGTAGTTAGTCTGAGAAATAAAACTAACCGATTAGAAGAGCTGTTTGTGGGCTTGGTGGCGCAGTGATTAATACTGCGGCTTTAACATCCATTTAGGGAACGTTATATGACATTGCAAGAACAATATATTGCCTTTATGACCATATTAAGCAGGGAAATTAAGCGCTTTATGCGTATTTGGTTACAAACGCTATTGCCGCCAGTAATAACTATTACCCTCTATTTTATTATCTTTGGTAATTTGATTGGTTCGCGGATTGGGCAAATGGGTGGCTTTAGCTACATGGAGTTTGTTATACCTGGTTTAATTATGATGGCGGTCATAACCAATTCTTACTCAAATGTGGTGTCTTCGTTTTATGGTGCAAAATTTCAGCGCTTTGTTGAGGAGTTGTTAGTTTCCCCTACGCCTAATTATATTATTTTATGGGGCGTGGTCATGGGGGGCGTTTGCCGCGGCTTGCTCGTGGGTTGTGTGGTCACGTTGGTTTCGACCTTGTTTAGTGATTTGCAGGTGATCCATCCATTATTGACGGTACTTATTGTTATTATGACGTCAGTGTTGTTTTCATTGGCGGGTTTTATTAACGCTGTTTTTGCTAATAGTTTTGATGATATATCTATCGTCCCTACCTTTATATTAACGCCACTGATCTATTTAGGTGGTGTGTTTTACTCAACTGATTTACTGCCTGAATTTTGGGCGAATATCAGTAAATTAAACCCCATGTTATATATTGTTAATGCTTTTAGGCACGGCGTGCTGGGTGTTTCAGATATTAATATTATGGTTGCCTTGTTGATGGTGGCGGCTTTTACGGTTGTAGCGTATGCCTATGCGATGCATTTGTTAAATACCGGTAAGCGTTTACGCCAATAGTTTTAGGAGCGGCTTGTGACATATTTAGACGGCCTAAGTTTAGGTAAAGACGTTACTTACGTGGCAACGTATTCGGCAGATCTTTTGCAGCCTATTCCTCGGCAGCAAACCCGTGATAATTTGCAGATAAATAATCAGCAGCTACCCTTTAATGGCGGTGATTATTGGAATGCCTACGAGATCTCTTGGTTAAATAGTAAAGGTCTTCCGCAAGTGGTGTGCGGTGTATTTTACTTCCCCTGTGATTCTGCAGCGATTATCGAATCAAAGTCTTTTAAACTCTATTTAAACGCCTTTAACCAGTCAAAATTTGAATCTAAAAGGCAGGTGACTGAGATTATGCAGCGTGATTTGTCAACGTATGCTGGGGCAGAAGTGACGGTTGAGTTATTAGGCCCTAGCGAGTGGCAATTTTCGGACGCTAGCCCTTCGGTGGCAGCAATTAACATCGATCAACAAGATATTGAGATCGATTGTTATCAGGCTGATCAAAGCTTGTTGGTGGAGGACAGTGAGGAGCGGGTGTCAGAATCCTTGCAGAGTAATCTGCTGCGCTCTTTATGCCCGGTTACAGGCCAGCCAGACTGGGCTTGCCTGATGATAAAGTACCAAGGACAAAAGATTAACCATGAAGGTTTGCTGCGTTATATCGTGAGCTTTAGGGAGCATCAGGAGTTCCATGAGCAGTGCGTGGAACGAATTTACACGGACTTGCAGGCTACCTATCAATTATCTGAACTTACGGTATATGCTCGCTATGTTCGTCGGGGAGGGCTGGATATTAATCCTTATCGCTCTTCTGCCGATACTCTACCCTTGAATACACGTTCATTCAGGCAATAAAAGTGATATCTCTATCGGTATTACCGAATTAGCGTCATTTGAAGGGGAGTAGCTCTAGCCAAAAAAGGTGATCTATACCATACTCCTTAGGTTGATAAATCGGTAACAATCATACAGTTAGCGCTACTTTTACGAGTAACGTTTGAACTTACAATAATAGCACTTTTAACATTGCCCAAAAAGTAGTTGGATAGGTTTTAGATGCCAGATTCGAATATAGCCCTATATATGGCAAGTGAACTTGCAGCGTTACTACTGCTGGTCACTATATTTTTATTGTTCCATATAAAGAAGCTTAAAAAGCTAATAGCCAAGTTAGAAGAGAAAATCACTAAGTTACGTCAATCTATGGGCGTGTCCAAAAAGAGTGCAGCTGAGGCACAAAAAAAGCTAACCAAAGCGCTAAGCATCAAACCCAAAGCCTATATGGATTACCTTGATCAGCAAATCGAGGATACCCGCGATCATCACAATACCTTAAACCCTGATCGTGACATTGTGCTTGATATCAGCACCGATTCTCCTCTAGAGCGCCAAGCGGCTGCTTTACGTCATGCCTTTTTAATTGCCGAGAAAGAGGCTGATTACTCCGGTGAGGATGACGCCTCCGATTGGGCCGTATTGCAGAGTAAATTTGAACAGATTATCCAGTTCTATGAGCAGGCAGCGGAGCCTGATGAGACCGATATAGAGCCGGTCGATATTACTCAGGAGGGTGACAGCAGCGAAGAAGAAATTGCAACGCTTAAAAAACGCATAGAAAATTTAGAGAAGTTTAAAAAACTCTTTTTTGATATGGAATCTAAGTGGTCCAAGGCCAAGAAAGAAGCTGATGGCTACCAAGAGCAGCTGGCTGCAATGGGCACTGAGTTGGGTGCGGGCGATGAGTTTGAAGGCCTACTTAAAAAGTATGCCGGTAGTTATGGTGAAGTTGGCGATATGATCGCGCAAGGCACGGGTGATATTGATGCTAGAACGATGGGCGGTTCGACAACAATAATTGGCAATAGGGACGAAATTGACCGCCTACGCAATATGGCTGCCGATCAGCATAAAGTCATCACAGGGTTAAAGCGGCAGTTAGTTGATGCTAGTTCTGCCGAGCAGCAGGCAGACGTTATGAGTAAATTGGGTGATCAGCTTGATCGCCAAGACCGTTTCTTAAAAGAAGCAGAGACCTGCGCCCAGTTATTAGAGGATGAGTTAAACCGCTCACTCGATGAAAACCAAGAGCTAAGAGCGCTTGTTGAAGCGGGTAGTTCAAGTGAAGATCTAGAAAAACTAGAAGGTTTAGTGACCGACTTAACGCACGGTAGCCGTGATATGCTCAAAACAATTGCTGCTCTTGAAGTGGAGAATAGCGATCTTCAGCTGCAGCTTGTCAGCGGCGATGGCACGAGCGGAGCAGCACCGATGACCCAGGCCGATGCTGGCGCGGTTGCTGAAGAGGTTGAAGTAATTAATAAAAAATTACTAACCGCTCAGCAAGAGTTGCTGAATTTACAAACTCAGCATATAGAATTAGAAGAGCGTTATCTTGAGTTGAAAATGGAAAGTATGTAGCTCATGATTGCGACATAAAAACCGACCTAAGGTCGGTCTTTATGTCTGTCGTTTATCCGATAGTGATTTTATAACCTGACGTTATTGAATAATTCGCTCAATATGATTAAGGAGTTCAATATCCTTTTCACTGATACCGTCGACATCATGAGTAGTCAAAAAAACATCAACCGTGCAATAGATATTGGCCCACTCGGGATGATGGTTGGCTTTCTCTGCCAGCATGGCAAGTTGAATTATAAAACCAAAGGCATGAATAAAGTCTTCAAACACAAGCCGCCTATAGAGCTTACCGTTCTGCAATTGCCAGTTTGGATATTGTTGTAATAAACCTTGAACGGCTTCGTTGCTGAGTTTTTTACTATTGCCCATAGTTATGCTCATTATTGGCTATCGTTAATTTTTTTTAAGAATATGCCGCTTTCAATATGATGGGTATAGGGGAATTGATCAAATATAGCAAACTGCTCAATACGGTGTGTTGTACTTAGCTGTAGCATATTGTCGTGCAGGGTATTGGGGTTACAAGAGATATAAATGATGTTATCGAACTGGCTGATCAACTTAATCGTGCTGTTGTCTAAGCCCGCTCTGGGAGGGTCAACTAATACAGTGCTGATGTTATAGCTGCATAAGTCTATATGCGCTAAGCGACGATATCCCCGTTCGCCCATAAGCGCGCTCGAAAACTCTTCGCTAGACATTCTAACAATACTAACATTGTCGATATTGTTTAACTTAAAATTATAATTAGCAGAGTTTACCGAAGTTTTAGAGATTTCTGTAGCGAGAACTTTATCAAAATTTTGGGCGAGTACCGCAGTAAAATTACCATTACCACAATATAGCTCTAGAAAATCACCGCCAATATTTTTTGATTGATTGAGTGCCCACTCCAACATTTTTTGGTTTACTTTTGCATTGGGTTGAGTAAACCCCGTTTCTACCTGTTGGAAGTGAAACTGCTGATCATTGACGTGTAATGTCTCTGTGATGTAATCAGATTCAATAATGACTTTTTGCTTGCGGCTGCGGCCAATAATCAGCGCGCCTAGCTGTTGCTGAAGTTGCTTGGCGTGTTGCTGCCACTCTTCATCCAATTTTTTATGGTAAATCAATGAGATTAACGCCTGATTACTCAGCGTCGTTAAAAACTCAATTTGGAAAAGCTTATGCCTTAAGTTTGGCTGCGCTTTAATCGCTGTCATCAATTCTGGCATCAGCCGATTAATGGTTTTAGAGCCAATAGGGAAGTCATCGACCCTATGGGGTTGTTTCGGTTCGTCTTTGCGAAACATAACATAGAACGTATCATCGCCCTCATGCCATATTTTGAACTCAGCGCGCATTCTAAAATGCAGTGTTTCCGAGTCATAAATCTCCAGCGGGGGAGGGCTAAACTCATTGAATTGCTGTTTGATACGATCCGCTTTTTCGTTTAAAAGCGTAGGATAGTTTTCAGGGGCGATATTACTAAGGGGCATGGCATACTACTAAGAAACAATATGGGCGTCAATTATAGTGAAATTGGGCGCTTAGTGTCACTGCATAAAGGGATATTCAGCGTGGTATTCGGTATAGTACGGGCAAATTCCACTGATCATTAGGCGTGAATACAATAATGAAAGTTTTGGTTACTGGCGGAGCAGGTTATATAGGCAGCCACACCTGCGTAGAGCTATTGAATGAAGGGCATGAGGTTGTTGTTGTTGATAACTTTATCAATAGTCATCAAGAGTCGTTGAACCGTGTTAAGCAAATTACGGGAAAAACCGTTACGCTTCATACAATCGATGTGTGTGATAAACAGGCGTTAAATACTGTTTTTGATCAGCATGATATTGATGCCGTTATTCATTTTGCGGGGCTTAAAGCGGTTGGTGAGTCTGCAGAGCAACCGCTGTGGTACTACCATAACAATGTACACGGCACCTTGGTCTTATTAGAGGTAATGAAGGCTCATCAAGTCTTTAATCTAGTGTTTAGTTCATCGGCTACGGTCTATGGCGACCCAGCCTCGGTACCCATTACCGAAAACTTTCCTATTTCGGCGACTAACCCCTATGGTCGCTCTAAGCTGATGGTCGAAGATATTTTACGTGACTTATACCGTGCGGATGATAGCTGGAACCTCATAATGTTGCGTTACTTTAACCCTGTTGGGGCGCATGAGAGTGGTTTGATAGGTGAAAATCCAAATGGCATCCCTAATAATCTAATGCCTTATATTTCGCAGGTAGCGGTTGGCCAGCTTGATTGTTTATCCGTATTTGGTGGTGATTACGATACGGTCGATGGCACGGGTGTACGTGATTATATTCATGTGGTTGATTTAGCGCAGGGCCATCTCAAGGCTTTAGCTAAACTTGTGTCTAAGCCCGGAGCGGTTGAATATAACTTAGGCACTGGCCAAGGTTATTCAGTGCTGCAAATGATTAGTGCTTTTGAAAAAGCCTGTGATAAAAAGGTGAGTTATAAAATCGTTGAGCGGCGCGCAGGTGATGTGGCGAGTTGCTATGCCGACCCGGCCTTTGCTTTAAAAGAGTTAGGCTGGCAAGCAACGTTAGGCATAGAGGATATGACGAGAGACACCTGGCACTGGCAGAGTAAGAATCCCAACGGCTTTGAGTAAACCCTATAGACATTGGGCGGGATAATACTTAAAGGCAGTTATCGGGCTTGGGTAGTCCGGCAATTTTGCTGGCCAGTTTTGCGGGGCTGCCGGGGAATAGTGTCATCAAGTAAATACTTTTGCCTTTATCACTACCTAAATGCTGGCCGATATAGCTAACCAACGGCCGCATGGCGGGTGACAATTCGTATTGTTGATAAAACTGCCTCAGTAGTAGGATTATTTCCCAGTGCTGTGCCGTGAGTTCAATGTTTTCTGAAGCTGCTAGCTGGCCAGCTGCTGCCTCATTCCAATCACTAAGGTTTATTAAAAAACCTTCTTTATCTAGCGCAATCGTCATTAAAACCAGCTCTGACTACTGTGATGACTGGCGGTCAAATCGACAAAACCCTCATCGTTCACCGGTTTAAAGGCCGCGCCAAGCGATAACCCTCTCGCTTTTATATCCGCCTCTAAAACATATAACGTAATATCACGCGCGCTCAAAGATTGCTGCTGATGGTTATCGATGGCATTAACGGCTAATACGCCATCTTCAATAAAAAGAATACTGGCGCCATCGGTACAAACGGCGAGGCACTCATTAAAGCAGCTATGGGTAAAAGGTGATTTATTGATTATATGTAAAATCATGCTAAAAATTTAATATCACGTCTTGGTTGTTGAGTAACTGGGCTATTTGATCATAGCTTTGTTGTGTTGCGGTAATAATTAATTGCTCGGCTTGTAGCTGCCTTTTAATGAGCGAGTCACTGCATACATAGATATGATCAACGCCGTATAGCGGTAACGCCGATACAGCCTTACCGTGATTTTTACTCTCTAGTGATTCGCTAGCTTGTTGCGAGTTGAGCTGAAATACACCGTCGGATGAAAATAACAGACAAATGTCTTGGTCAAATGCCGCACTTGCTAGGGCAATATCAATGGCTTCACGAGACAGGCTGTTACCATAGGGGGATTGACGGCAGTGAATTAATATCTTCTTACTCATGCGCCAAAGCTCACTACACGGTCTGATTGGGCCATGGCTTCAACGAGTTGACCCAGGCCTGAAATATCAAAACCCTCTAATAAATTATGAGTTGGTTTTTCATAACGATCGGCTTCAGTCTCGTTGAGCACACCTCGTTTCAGCGCGCTGGCAATACACACCACCAAATCGAGTTGATGTTCTTTGACTAAGGCCTGCCATTGGGCAGGAATATTCTGCTCATCTTGCGGTGGGGTGATTAGACTGTTACCGGCATTGACGGCATCGTGATAAAAAAACACTCGAAAGATACTGTGGTTTTTTTTAAGTAAGGCTTTTGAAAAGCGCAGAGCCGTACTCATCGATTGAGTTGAGTAGGGTGCCCCTAAAACTAAAATACTGTATTTCATGAAGTCTGCCTAAACTATGCTTAAAAAAAAGCCCCGCAAATGCAGGGCTTATTCTATAAGGCTTTGCTTAGTCATCGCCACCAAAAATACCTAAAAGGTGTAATAAGCTGGTGAATAAATTGTAGATGCTTAAGTAAAGAGAAATAGTAGCGCGTATGTAATTGGTTTCACCACCGTGGATGATACGGCTAGTATCAAACAAAATGAGGCCTGACATAATCAATACCACTGCTGCTGATATGGCCAGTGATACCGCTGGAACCGCAAAAAACAAGTTAGCTAAAGCGGCAATAACAATCACAACCAAGCCAACCATTAAAAATCCGCCCATAAATGAGAAGTCTTTACGGCTCGTTAGTACATACCCAGACAGCGTAAAAAAAATCAAGGCCGTTCCGGCTAATGCTTGCATCACTAAGCTTGGGCCATTTGCTAAGGCTAGGTAATGGTTAAGCATTGGTCCTAGGGAAGCACCCATAACGCCAGTGAAGGCAAAAATCATAAAAAGGCCTTTAGTAGAATCAGCTGTTTTGTGCACAGCAAACATAAGACCAAAGCCAACCAATAACAAAATTAGGCCTGTGCCGCGGCCAATTTCCATCGCCATGGCCAATCCCGCTGTCATAGCGCTCACGAGTAATGTCGCTGAAAGTAGCAGATAGGTATTACGCAATACCTTATTAGTCGCCAGTACCGACTCTGTGCTGCGTGTTTGAGAACCAAAAATAGGTTGGTTTTGCATTGATGTGATCTCCGATCAATAAAAAATGTTGCTGTTATAGGTCAACATCATAACGCCTTAGTGTGCAAAAGCAAGGGGTCACAATAATGCTTATATAAGAGACAACATATTGATTTTAAAGGCCTTTATTTTTAAGGGGTTATTGTAAGTTACCCCTATAAGACACTTTGATAGCGGGGGAGTTCGAAAGTTCAGGGTAATAAGTTTGAAAGAAGTTAAATATATAAAGATATTTTCTTATTTATCAAAGGCTTATCTTTATTTTAATAGAAAGGTTACTCATCAAACCATAAAACAATCGAGGGGGTTGCGGCAGAGCCATAACCTTCAAACAAGGGTGATTGTTGCTCCCTGGTGGCGAAATTCACAACTGTTCAAATAGCCAAATTTACTATGCCACTACAGTTGGAAATGTGAACCAAGTGCTAATAAGAATAGTGTTACACTATTCTTATTAGCTTTTTGCCTTTGATGTATTGCTTGTCCCCTCAGTTTTTAACAGCTACAGCTGCTAATCCCAATTCACCAGTATTAAGGATACCTATCAATTGAAAGAGGACGACAAACAACTCGAAGATATTATTGAACTCGATGAAAGTTCTCTTTTGTTAGCCGATATTGAATTCATCGCCAAGAGCGGGGATAAAAGAAAATACTTTGAGGAAAAGTATTTTGGCAACCTGTACTCAAAGATTCTTTTGGTATTAACCCATGAATCTTATGAGGAAGACGAGGCTAAATCGCTCTGGAATAGTATTGTGGCGCATATGTCTGAACTCAATAACCTTCTAAATAGAAATGTAGGTATCTCCATTGCCACCATGGATTATATGTCAAATATAAGAGATGAATTATCATCCCCTGTATTAATCGAAGAAAAGAAAAGTGAATTTATCTCTAAAACGAGTACAAAAGATGAGCTTACAGGGCTCTATCTTAGAAACGTATTTGATGTAGTACTGAGGCAGAAGGTAGAAGAATCAAAAAGAAATGATCAAGAATTGTCTTTGCTATTGATGGACATAGATGACTTCAAAATCGTCAACGACACATATGGCCATCAAGTGGGCGATAACGTATTAAAAAAGATTGGAGCTACTATCAATAATCTTGTCAGGGAAATGGATTTACCTGCTCGCTATGGTGGTGAAGAGATTGCAGTCATAATGCCCGGCGCTAACCGGAAACAGGTATTTAAGGCAGCAGAGCGTATTCGTAAAGTAATCTCGCAATTAAAATTTGAATGTTGTTCTGTAACGATAAGTATTGGAATAGGTAGAGTAAATCAAGAAACTAACACTTCAGATAAAATTCTAAAAGCTGCAGATAACGCACTATATCAAGCAAAAAATAAGGGTAAAAATCGAGTAACAATAAATAAAGAGATAGATTAAATTAATATCAATACCCCAGCAAAGAGAGCTTTAAATGAAAACTAAACTGCATGAGCTGGTGGCCTTGATCTCCAAAGAGATTGAGCATGAAAAAGATTTTGATTCCTGGCCACTTCTCGAAGATCTATCACCATCTGAAATAGC
Organism: Pseudohongiellaceae bacterium; assembly: GCA_051277005.1. GTDB lineage: Bacteria > Pseudomonadota > Gammaproteobacteria > Pseudomonadales > Dasaniaceae > Dasania. The sequence goes on along the minus strand of JBNMPS010000004.1, from coordinate 16,476 downwards.
TCGTTTGATTGAGGCTCTCCCAGCAAAATTTAGGAACTCGCTGTGGTCCGGACTACCCCAAGGCGAACAAGGTGAAGTACTTCTAGAAATACATCGCGATATTCGTCGTTGGTTAATTCAGCAAACCCCTGACGCGCAACTACTTGCAGCCCTCACTTCATTGCAGATAGATGAGTTAGCCTGACATTGATGAAGATCTTCCTGAGTCTGTAGTCAGCGCTATGGTTGGGTCGATGGATAACCAGCGACTTCAGCGTTATAACCTGGTTAAGGATTTTCCGGATGACTGTGCTGGCGGCCTGATGGATACTGATGCCTCTGCCATACGCGCCAATGCAACCCTGAAAGCCGTCCATCGTTATCTTTGCCAACTGCGCCGGAAAGTCGGTTTTTTACCCGAACATCTCGACAGTCTGGTAGTCGTAGATCGCAACCATCGAGTTCAAGGCAGTTTGTTACTCAGTGATCTGATATCACTCAACAATCAATTGCTGGTATCAGAAGTAATGAGTTCTACCGCTCCGCTGATAGATTCGTTAACTCCTGCAAGCCAGGTTGCACAACTATTCAAAGACCGAGACCTTGTCTCGGCTAGTGTTGTAGACACGAACAACCAATTGCTTGGCCGTATCACAGTGGATGATATTCTCGACGTTTTACGCAATGAATCTGAAAGAGAAATCTATAGTAAAGCGGGCCTTGATAAAGATTCCGATATGTTCGCGCCGGTCATGAAAAGTGCGCTAAAACGCGCTGTCTGGTTGGGAATAAATTTGATCACGGCCTTTATAGCTGCCGGTGTTATTGGCTTGTTTGAAGCTTCAATTGAGCAGCTGGTGGCGCTAGCGGTGCTAATGCCAGTAGTTGCCAGCATGGGGGGAATTACCGGCAGTCAAACTCTTACGCTGGTGACCCGCGGAGTCGCATTACAGCAGGTAAGTTATTCCAATATCAGCCAACTAACGCGCAATGAACTTAAAGTCTCGGCGTTAAACGGATTGCTCTGGTCATTGGTGGTGTTCTTAGTAGCCATTTTTTTGTATCAGGACTGGCAACTGGGGTTTGTTTTTGCTGTTGCCATTTTTGTGGTGAGCATCGCAGGTACTTTCTCAGGTGCGATTATTCCCTTATTGCTCAAAAAAATTGGAGTAGACCCTGCCATTGCTGGTGGCGTTGTTTTGACCACCATAACCGACGCTGTCGGCTTTTTTATCTTTTTGGGCGCTGCGACCCAGTTTCTTCTTTAGAGTAAATTTAGCCTTTATAGATACTTACCTAAGAGAACCTTAATACTTTTTTGCGAAACCGAATATTTCATAGGTAGATTGTATGTGCGACCAGACCAGTGGTAAAAAAACGATACTCCTCTCAGGCAAGATGCTGTCTCCCGGTATGGGCAGCAGCAAGGTATTTATATATCGCGACATTCTCGGGCGGCTTGACGAATTTCATGATATCGAAGAATCTCAAATTGCAGACTAACTAGAGCGATTCTCGCGCGCTGTTACAACAGTTTCAGATGATTTGGATGTATTGGTCTAATGCGCGAAGCTAACTCAGCACTATCGAAGAGTAGGTATTCTTTCTCTTTGATTTTGGCGTTTTTGACTTGTGTATTAGTAAGGGGACTCGTCTTTCTAGCCATAATAGTTACACCGGATTAGATGCACGATGATTGTGTAGCTAACAATGTAACTAAAAAGTATGAATGTTGGCAAACCTCTTAGAACACTAACAGGCACAAAAAAGGCCACAATCTCTGAGGAATGTGACCTTTTCGATGTACTCTGAACGTTACAGAATGTAATAATGGCGGTGGGGCAGGGATTCGAACCCTGGGTACTCGCGTACGCCGGTTTTCAAGACCGGTACTTTCGGCCACTCAGTCACCCCACCGCATGCCGCTAAAGAGATGGTTCGCACCCCTCAACAGCAGGCGGAATTATACATTGGTTTTACTTTCAGACAAGCCTAATCCTTTATTTTTAAAGGATATTTAGGCGTAAATTTAAGTTCTCGGTTTGATGCTGTAAAAAAGAGCCAAAGCTGATTGTTTATCAAGCTATTATGGCTGGGCTAAATACGTAGAGATAAAAAAACCCGGTGTTTAAACCGGGTTTTTTGTTTAGCGCTTAAGTCGCGGATCGTTATGCGATCGCTCTGGTGAAGGTCTATCTGGCGATGGCTCGGCAGCGGATACCTGGGCTGAGCTTATCTCTATCACGTTGCTGGTAATGTTGACTTCAGCAACGGGTTTAGGCGTTTTCCTAGGGTCGTTGCTGGGTCTGCCTGTGCTGGAAACAGCAGCTGCTGGCTCAGCTTCAACCGCAGGCTTCACATTGCTAGCGGCTGGTTTAGCTTTAGGGCTGTCAGCTGCGCTAGTGGGTTTGGCTGCTTCAGTTACTACCGGGGCTGCTTCTGTTTTGCTGGCGTCGGCACTGGGTGCTGGTGCGCTTTCTTGCGCATCAGTCGCAGTGGTTTCAGTAACGGCTACTTCAGCAGGAACTTCAGTAACGGCGACTTCAACAGCCACTTCAGCAACAACAGCTTCATCAGCAACGACTACTTCAGCGATAACGGGTTCAGTCGTAACGGTTTCTGTGGTTGTTTCAGCCGTAGCAGAGGTAGCCGCTTCAGTTTTTGATTGCTCAGCTTGGGGTGCTTCTTTGTTTGCCGATACTTCAGCTGCTGGCGGTACTGTGCTCGCTGTTACTGCGGGTTCTTCGGTATTGAGCGCTGTGTTGTCAGTGTTGTTATCCGCTGAAGTGCGCTCACCGCGTTGACGACGGCTGTTTCTACCGCGTCTGTTAGATGGGCGGCGCTGTGGTTTGTCTTGCAGCTCATTGTTTTCCGAGGTGGATTCAGCTACTACTTCTGTTTCTGTTTCTGTGTTCTCGGTAGCTTGAGCTGGGTTGCGATCACTGCGGTTGCGATTACGGTTGCGATTACGGTTACGGTTATTACCTGCGTCTTTGTCGTCGCTAGAGGTTTCTTGTTGTGATTCGCTTTCAACGTTGCTGTTTTCAGATTTCTTGTTATCCGCTCTATCGTTCTCATTATCGTAGCTGCGGTTACGAGAGCGGTTACGGTTTTGATTACGGTTGTTTTTGTTTTTGTTGCGGTTGGTGTTGGCTTTTTGTGTGTTGGCGTGTGGAGCTTCAACTTCAACAACGGGTTCTTCTTTTTTGCCCATAAAGATATTAACAAGCTGGCCTAATATGCCGGGCTTAGAGTCTTTAGTAGCTGGTTCGGATGCTGCTTCAGGGGTTGTTGCCGCTGCGGCGGGTGTTGGCGCTGGCTGCTGTGGTGATACTGATGTGACGGCAGCTTGTGGCTGCTCAATAGCGGTCTCAGTGATAGGTGAGCTAAACTCATCATCGAGCTCGCCTTGCATTTGGTAGCTAAGCTCAACCTTCTTACCAACTTCGTCATCGCGTAAGCGTTGAACTTCAAAGTGCGGTGTTTCAAGCTGAACAATCGGCACAATCACAACACGAACGTTAGAGCGCTGCTCAATGGCATGGATGGGTTCACGCTTTTCGTTAAGAAGGTAGGTGGCTACTTCAACAGGAACCAATGCGCGAATTTCTGCGCTGCGTTCTTTGTTAGTCTCTTCCTCAACTAGGCGAAGAATCGATAACGCTAATGAATTGGTATCACGAATGGTACCTTGACCAGTACAGCGAGGACAAACTGCTCCGCTGGTTTCACCTAATGAAGGGCGTAAACGCTGGCGTGACATTTCTAATAAGCCAAAACGTGAGATGCGACCAACTTGTACGCGGGCTCTATCGATTGCTAGAGCGTCACGCATGCGGTTTTCTACGGCACGTTGGTTTTTGGCCGGGTTCATATCGATAAAGTCGATAACAATTAAGCCGCCCATGTCTCGTAAGCGTAATTGACGAGCAATTTCGTCGGCGGCTTCTAAGTTGGTTTGTAGTGCAGTTTCTTCGATGTCAGCACCGCGGGTAGCGCGGGCAGAGTTTATGTCGATAGAGACTAAAGCTTCAGTGGGATCAATAACGATAGATCCGCCAGAAGGTAACTGCACTTCGCGTTGGAAGGCGGTCTCAATTTGAGATTCAATCTGATAGCGGTTGAATAAGGGTACCGGATCTTTGTATTGACGAATCTTGTTAAGGTAGTGAGGCATAACTTGGCTGACAAAGTCGTGAGCTTCTTTGTAAGCATCGGGGCTATCAATTAATACTTGATCAATATCATCGCGCAGATAATCGCGGATGGCACGGATAATGACATTGCTTTCTTGTAAAACTAAAAATGGAGCGGGGCGATTATCAGTCGCCTCTTTAATAGAGGACCAAAGATTCACAAGATAATCTAAATCCCACTGTAGCTCTTCGCCGCTGCGGCCAACACCAGCAGTACGAATAATAACACCCATACCCTTCGGCATTTCCATTTCAGACATAGCGTCGCGTAGTTGTGATCTTTCATCGCCTTCAATACGGCGAGAAATACCCCCTGCACGAGGGTTGTTTGGCATTAGTACTAAATATCTGCCAGCCAAGCTGATGAGCGTTGTTAGAGCGGCGCCTTTGTTGCCCCGCTCTTCTTTGTCTACTTGCACAATAACTTCTGTGCCTTCTTTAAGGACATCTTTAATTTTAAAGCGGCCGTCAACATCTGACGGTGAGCGATAAAAATATTCTCTAGAAATTTCTTTCAAGGGAAGGAAGCCGTGTCGCTCAGCGCCGAAGTCAACAAAGGCTGCTTCAAGGCTTGGCTCTACGCGGGTGATAACACCTTTGTAGATGTTAGATTTCTTTTGGATGCGGGTGCGGTTTTCTATATCTAAATCATAGAGGCGCTGGCCATCTACTAATCCAACACGCAACTCTTCAGGTTGAGTTGCATTGATTAACATTCTTTTCATGTGTATTACAAATCCATAAAGTGGAGTTTGCAGGGCATAGATGCAGAGGTTGAAGCTTAAGCGTCGTGATAAAGACGGTCTGACATAGCTGGATGTAAATGGTATTACATCTTAATTTACGCGCGTTTTTTGAGTGCTGTATTACAACGCAATGCGTAATAACGGATTATTGTTACTGAATGGCTTGATAGGGCGATTGCAGCGATTTTTCTTAAATGTCCGTTTCGTGGTGGTTAGTATTTTTGCTAACATCTTTTAAAACCACAATGTTCTTTCTGTTCAATATCACTGGTAAAAAAGGGGTGAGCTAAAAGTGGAATATTTATAGACCACTTTTAGTATTGTCCCGAGCGGTTACCTGCGCTTTATTCTTCAAATCTCTTGCAACGATGATGCGAATTAGCCACGTTGTTAAAATAATGTAGTTGTTTAAATTAAATTGGCGATAAATTTATCGCGAAGTTTTTGTAACAACTGCGTAAAATAGTTTTCATGCTGCAGTTCATTCTCAGGATCATTTTTGATCAACTGTTTTACATGCTGCAGATAAATAAATTGGCCAGGGGTTACTTCAAGTGACTCACTGTTTTTGGCTTGGCATTGTTAATCAAGCGCTGAGTCTTAAACCGTCTCCCGGCCAACACCGTGGACTATAGCAGTAAATACCTGCTGCATCAAACACTTAGGCTTATTGCTCAATGAATAACCCGGCTGCTGAAAGCAAGCGAAAAGTACAATATATGACCATAACCGATGCGCACGAAGGTCAGCGTATCGATAATTTTTTAATGCGTGAGCTAAAAGGCGTCCCAAAATCAAAGGTTTATCGTATCTTGCGCAAAGGAGAGGTGCGGGTTAATAAGGGCCGCATTAAGCCTGACTATAAGCTGAAGGAGGGCGATATGGTTAGAATTCCGCCCGTTACCATGGCTGACAAAAAGGCTGCTCCCTCGGTATCGGAGTCGTTGACGGCTTTGTTGGAGGCTGCGGTGCTTTATGAAGACGCCAGCTTGCTGGTTGTTAATAAACCTTCAGGGTTAGCGGTGCATGGTGGTAGTGGCATTAGCCTTGGGTTAATAGAGGCGTTAAGGGTTATTAGGCCGCAAGCCAAATTTTTAGAGTTGGTGCATCGCTTAGATAGGGATACGTCGGGCTGTATTATGGTGGCAAAAAAGCGCTCCATGCTTAAATACCTCCATAATTTACTGCGTGAAAGAAGTGGGGTTAATAAGCGTTACCTGGCCTTGGCCTCTGGGCGTTGGCCCAATCGTCGAAAGGTGGTTTCGGCGCCATTGATGAAGAATCATCTGCAGTCGGGTGAGCGAATGGTGACAGTCTCTGCTGAAGGCAAAAAATCAATTACAGAGTTTGATGTATTAACTCGCTATGAGCAGGCGACTCTTGTTGAGGCGAGGCCCGTCACCGGCAGGACTCACCAAATTCGTGTTCATGCGCAGCATGTAGGCTGTCCTTTATTGGGTGATGAAAAATACGGCGTGGTTGAAACGAATAAGGCGTTTAAAGGGAAGGGTTTGCGGAGATTATTTTTACATGCTGCCAGTCTGAGTTTTACGTTGCCCGAAACGGGTGAGCTGGTTACGGTTGAGGCGCCTTTGGGTGACGACTTAGTGTCTGTATTGCGGGGGCTTGAGGAGGTTTAGTTTTGTTGATTGTGTTTGACTGGGATGGCACCTTAATGAATTCCATGGATAAAATAATTGCCTGTATGCAGCGTGCCATTGAAGAGTTGGGATTGGAGTACAGAGAGCCGCAATCGATAAAAGAGATTATTGGCTTGTCATTGTTGCAGGCTGCTAAGAGTCTATTTCCGGATATTTCTTTAGAGTCCATGGATCAGTTGAGGCTATCATTTAAGCGCCATTTTCTGCTGGCAGAGCAGTATCCTTGCTCTTTATATGATGGGGTGGCTGAAGGTTTGGAGGTGTTGAGGTCTAACGGCCATAGCCTTGCGGTAGCGACCGGTAAAAATCGCGAGGGTTTGGATGCTGTTTTACAAAACCTAGGGTGGCAGAATTATTTTGATGCGACTCGATGTGCTGATGAAGCAAAGTCTAAGCCTCATCCTTTAATGTTATTACAATTACTGTCTGAGTTTAACGTGCCGACAGATCAGGCCATTATGGTTGGTGATACCGCGTATGATTTGGATATGGCGAGCAGTGCAGGGGTTGTCGGGGTTGCCATGACCTATGGCGCGCATGATTATCAGCGTTTAATAGCCAGCAAGCCCGCTCAGTGTTTTGGGCAATTTAATGAGTTTCTTGAATGGGAGCAGAGTTGGTAGTTTTTTGTTCTAACTCTGGCTGACAATCCTAATATAGGAAGTGGTTGCTGCTTTTTTTTAGTTGATTACTTATTAATGTTACTTAAGTAAGTGGTGTCGTGATGTTTGTTGTAATGGCTAAGGTATGTTGACACCTTCTATAGATAGCATATCAATAAGTTTGATTAAGGGTAGGCCGATTAAGCTGTTGGGGTCGCTACCTTCCATCTTTTTGAATAAACATATGCCCAGGTTCTCCATCTTGAAGCTGCCAGCGCAATCGTAAGGCTGCTCAGCACAGACGTAGCGCTCAATTTGCGGGTAGCTCAAATCTCTAAAATAGACATGATAGGCTTCAGCATCAACGTGTTTATGGCCTGTTTTAGTGTTGAGTAAGCAAATTGACGTATAGAACGTTACCTTTTGGCCAGAGCAGCTCTCTAGCTGTGCCACTGCATTTTGATGGCTTCCGGGTTTGCCAAGGATGGTGCCATTTAAGGAGGCGGCTTGATCGGAGGCAATAATCAGGTGGCTGGGGTTGGTTTTGGCGATTTCTTCGGCTTTTTGCTGTGCCAGTCGTAAAACGAGGTTTTCTGGGTTTTCGAGGGGTAGGGGTGTTTCGTCAATGTCGGAGCTTTGGCTATCAAAATCTAGCCCTAATCGGCTTAGCAGTTGATGACGATATTTTGAGCTTGAGGCAAGAATAATCGGGGTCATGGGCTAATATTCACTCCTGTTTTCCTAATTATAGGCAGAGGTGCCTGATTTCACTACAAATTTGTCCATTTATTGTGTATTTTCTTTGACAGCTAGGTGCTTCGTCCCTATTATTGCGCGCTTATGTCGAATGACCCCTTACCAAGCAAAATAGATGTCCGCAAATTGATTACCAAAGGCGCTCAGATTAGTAGCCTATTTGGTGTAGATGTCATGCCGCGTTTGACTTCGTTATTGGCAAATGAGCAAGGGGAAGTTAACACCGAACTTAATTTCTATGTTGATCAAGGCAGAAAGCGCCGGATTGATGGTGAGATAAAAGCTCAAGTAAATATGGTGTGTCAACGTTGCCTAGATGCGGTCTCTATAGAGATCGAGTCAAGCTTTAACTTGGCAGTAGTTTGGACTGATGATCAGGCCAAGCAGGTACCTAAATCACTTGATGCATTAATAGTCGGTGAAGAGTTAACAAATCTTACAGAGATCGTTGAAGAAGAGCTTATATTGAGTCTTCCTATAGTGAGTTATCACGAAAACGAAAATTGTAAGCAAGCGACACATTCTTTTGGTGATAGCGATAGTGTGCAAGCACCCATTGAAGAGTCGAAAGAAAACCCGTTTAAAGTGTTGGAGCTCTTGAAGTCCGACAAATAGTGCGATTCATTGCAACTTTTTAAGTTTTAAGTTTAGTATTTAGGAGTTAATAGCCATGGCTGTTCAGAAGAGTAAAGTAACCCGTTCACGTCGCGGTCAGCGTCGTTCACATGATTCATTGACTGGTCCAACGTTGTCTGTTGACCCTACTTCAGGTGAAACTCACCGTCGTCATCACGTAACTGCTGACGGTTTTTACCGTGGCAAGAAAGTGATTAACGTTGAAAACGATGATTAATTACTCGTTATAAAATCTCTATGGCGTCGTCCGTACGCATAGCTATTGATTCAATGGGCGGAGATCACGGTCTCCGCTCAACTCTCCCTGCAGTTCTTCATATCCTCGAAAAACACCCTCAGCTCGAAATCACTTTAGTCGGTGACGAATCCGCTATTAATGAAAGATTGGCTTGTCAGTCAAATCACTCTCGTTTATCTATTATTGCAAGTCATGAAGTTGTCGAAATGTCCGATAAACCCACCGTGGTGCTTAGACAAAAGAAAAATTCATCAATGCGCTTGGCTATCGACCTCCTGGGTCGTGGTGAAGTAGATGCTGTTGTTAGTGCGGGCAATACAGGCGCCTTAATGACGGCGGGATGTTATGTGCTTAATACCTTGCCCGGCGTGCAACGCCCAGCCATCTGCAAAGCTATGCCTGTTAAAGAAGGCTGTGGTTATGTGTTGGATTTAGGGGCGAATGTAGATAGCTCCGCCAGTCAGTTACACCAATTTGCACAAATGGCATCCGCGCGTTGTAGTGCTATTCATCGTGTGAAAGCGCCTAGGGTGGCGCTGTTAAATATTGGCTCTGAGTCTACCAAGGGTAATGAACAGGTTAAGTTGGCGGCGGCTTTAATTGCTAAGGATGAGCACTTAAATTACATCGGTTTTATCGAGGCGAATGCGATTTTTGAGGGTGGCTTTGATGTGCTTGTGTGTGATGGTTTTGTGGGTAATGTGGCGCTTAAGGCTTGTGAGGGTACGGCTACACATATTGCTGGATTGATCAAAAAAGAACTGTCACAGAATTGGCGTAACAAATTACGAGCAAAAATTGCTTTGCCTCTCTTAAAAAGAATATTTTTAAAATTGAGCCCTCATCAATATAATGGTGCCAGTTTTTTAGGTTTAAAAGGTGTCGTGGTTAAAAGCCATGGCAATAGTTGTGTTGCGAGTTTTGGTTGTGCCATTGAGCAGGCTTTGTTTGAGGTGGAGAGCAATATGCTTTCAATGATCGAGCAGCAGCTAACAAAATCTGCAGAATAAATTAACAAGGTTTTAATTATGTCGAATCAAAAAGTAGCATTTGTTTTCCCAGGCCAGGGATCGCAAAAAGTAGGAATGCTAGCCGATATGGCGAATCAATATTCAGTGATACAAGAGACGTTTACTGAAGCCTCAGACGCTTTAGGTTATGACATTTGGGATATGGTTCAAAATGGCGAGCAAGAGCAACTCAATCTTACGGAGCGTACTCAGCCAATTTTGCTAACCGCTAGTGTTGCATTATGGCGTTGCTGGCAGCAAAAAAAGGGTGTGGTTCCTACTTTGATGGCTGGCCATAGCTTGGGTGAATTTTCAGCGTTGGTTTGTGCCGGTAGTTTGCAGTTTGCCGATGCGGTCACTTTGGTGAGAGACCGTGGTCAATTTATGCAAACGGCTGTGCCTGTGGGCGAGGGGGCGATGGCTGCCGTTCTAGGCTTGGCTGATGATCAAATTATTGAGATATGTGCGGCAGCAGCTGTAGCGGGGGTTGTTGAGGCGGTTAACTTCAATTCGCCTGGTCAGGTTGTTATCGCGGGCTCTGTTGCCGCAGTTGATAAGGCCATTGAGGCCTGTAAAGAGGCTGGCGCTAAGCGAGTTTTGCCACTGCCTGTCAGTGCACCGTTCCATACCTCTTTAATGAGGCCTGCGGGTGAGAAGTTGGCAGAGAAAATTGCGGGTTTAGAGTTTAAGGCGCCTGCGATTCCTGTCGTGCATAACGTGCATGCTCAAACAGAATCTGACCCGGTTAAAATCAAAGAGTTATTAGTACAGCAAATCTATAGTCCGGTTAAATGGGTAAGCTGCGTAGAGACGATGTTGGCCCAAGGGATAGAAATAACGGTTGAGTGTGGTCCAGGTAAGGTCTTAAGTGGTTTGAATCGTCGAGTTCACAAGCCGCTGTCTGTTTTTGCCTTAGAGGCGCCCGCAGGCTTTGATAAGGCGTTGGCCGAGCTATAATACGATCCATATAACTCACAGTGTAAGCATTAATAAAACGGAGTAAATGAATATGTCAGCTAAAGTAGCCTTAGTAACGGGTGCTAGCCGCGGAATCGGCAAGGCCATTGCAAAGCAAATTGGTCAACTGGGTTATGTTGTTGTGGGTACGGCCACAACGGATAGCGGCGCTGAAAATATCAGTGCTTATTTAAAAGAGGCCGGGATTGAAGGTGCTGGCATGTGCTTGAATGTTGCTGATTCTGAATCGGTGACTTCGGTGATTAAAGCGATTGCTGAGCAGTTCGGAACACCAGCCGTTTTGGTTAATAATGCCGGTATTACTAAAGATAACCTTCTTATGCGCATGAAGGATGATGAGTGGTCAGATGTTGTTAATACCAACTTAAACTCTATTTATCGCTTGTCGAAGGCTTGTGTACGCGGTATGAGCAAGGCTCGCTGGGGTCGTATTATTAATATTAGCTCTGTTGTGGGGTCGATGGGTAATGCAGGCCAATCTAACTATGCGGCGAGTAAAGCCGGTGTAGAGGGGTTTTCTCGCGCCTTGGCTAGAGAGCTAGGCTCAAGAAGTATTACTGTAAATTCAGTGGCTCCCGGTTTTATCGATACGGATATGACTAAAGGTCTCGGTGATGATCACAAATCCACCCTGTTAACTCAGGTGTCATTGGGCCGCTTGGGTAATCCCGACGAGATTGCATCGGTCGTGGCCTTTTTGGTGAGTGATGGTGCTGCCTATATCACTGGTGAGACAATTCACGTGAACGGTGGCATGTATATGGCCTAAAACGATCGAATTATGATCATTTTTAGCCGTTATGGTATTAATTTTGTGGTTGTAAGGTTACAACCGGCAATAAATAAAGGTAAAATGCCCGGCAATTATTTGCAGATATCTGATGGTTAGTTTTGTGTTTAATCATTGGCGGGTTAAATAGTTGCAAACATGCTTTAAATTGATAGTGTTTACAGCTTAAATTTTATACCAATTAGGAGTCTATAAAGACTATGAGCAGCATTGAAGAACGAGTCAAAAAAATTGTCGCAGAACAACTAGGTGTTAAAGAAGACGAAGTTCAAACTTCAGCTTCTTTCGTTGAGGACTTGGGCGCTGATTCTTTAGATACAGTTGAGCTAGTAATGGCTCTAGAAGAAGAATTCGAAACTGAAATTCCTGATGAAGAAGCCGAACAAATCACTACTGTTCAGCTAGCTATGGACTATATCAATAAAAACTTGGATTAATATTGTTTAATCTCAAGTTTAAAAAGCCGCTTCTATTGATTTAGGGCGGCTTTTTTTATGCGTGAAATTTATCATTTTCTTAGCTTCACGCGATAAGGAGTTGCGGGTGTCAAAACGTAGAGTTGTTGTAACGGGTTTGGGTATGGTTACGCCGGTAGGTAACGATGTAAAAGCGACGTGGGACAATATTGTTAACGGAGTCAGTGGTATTAACACATTGGAGAACTTTGATGTGTCTGCCTATAACACCCGTTTTGGCGGTTCAGTAAAGAATTTTGATGTTACTGACTATATGCTTGCTAAAGAAGCTCGTAAGATGGATACGTTTATCCAGTACGGCATGGTAGCTTCAATGCAGGCGATGGCAGATTCCGGTCTAGAAGTGACTGAGCAAAACGCCGGCAGAATTGGTTGCGCCATTGGTTCTGGTATTGGTGGTGTTGGATTTATTGAGAAAAACCACGTCGCCCTCCAAAATAGTGGCCCACGTAAGATTTCCCCCTTCTTTGTTCCCGGTTGCATCATTAATATGATTGCCGGTCACGTATCGATTAAGTTTGGCTTGAAGGGGCCTAATATTGCCATTACAACGGCTTGTACTACGGGCACCCACAGCATTGGTACGGCTGCCAGAATGATTGCTTACGGTGATGCTGATGCGATGGTAGCCGGTGGCGCTGAGATGTCATCTACACCTTTGGGCTTGGGTGGTTTTTCGGCGGCAAGAGCGCTTTCTACTCGTAATGATGATCCGCAAGCGGCTAGTCGCCCTTGGGATAAAGATAGAGATGGCTTTGTGCTCAGTGACGGTGCCGGTGTATTGGTACTTGAAGAATACGAGCACGCTAGGGATCGTGGTGCCAATATTTATGCAGAATTAACCGGTTTCGGTATGAGTGGTGATGCCCATCACATGACATCGCCGCCACCGAATGGTGCGGGTGCGGCGGCATCTATGCACAATGCGATTAATGACGCGGGTATCAATGTGGATGAGCTGCATTATATTAATGCTCACGGCACATCGACGCTTGCTGGTGATATCGCTGAGAGCACGGCGGTAGAATCGGTGATGGGTAGCGCTGCGAAGAATGTGGCGGTTAGTTCTACTAAGTCTGTGATTGGTCACCTTTTAGGTGCCGCCGGTGCGGTAGAATCCATCTTTGCCATATTGGCGATTCGTGATCAAGTAGCACCACCCACCATTAATTTGGATAATCCGGATGAGGGGTGCAATCTCAACTATGTGCCTCATACGGCGCAGCAAATAAAGATTGAGCATGCTCTGTCTAACTCTTTTGGTTTTGGTGGGACTAACGGCAGCTTGTTATTTTCTAGATTAAAGTAAGGCTAAGTTAAAGTAGCTCTACGTTGAATCAGATTCAAAGCGCTCTAGATTTAAGTTATAAAGTATCTGACATAAAATAAGCATAAATAATTAGAGTCTTATGACCACAATCAGCCTAATCAACGGTAAGTCTGGTGATCTTCTTTCTATTGAAGATCGGGGGTTAGCCTATGGTGACGGCTTGTTTGAGACCATTGCCGTACAAGGTGGTCGCCCTCAATTACTGCAGTCTCATCTGCGCCGCCTGCAAAGCTCTTGCACGCGATTATCAATCTCATTGAATGTTAATTTATTACTGCTTGAAATTGAGCAGCTGCTGGCACAAACACTTGCCGATCAAGGTTATATATTAAAAATCATTGTCACCAGGGAGTCATCTGGCCGAGGGTATGCCATAGATCGTAGCCTAGGGTCGAATCGATTATTACAATTGTTTGAATCAACCAAAGATTACTCTGTCATTCGAGAGCAGGGTGTTCGAGTTAGGTATTGTGATACGCTTTTAGCGGTTAACCCTTTAATCGCCGGAATGAAACATTTGTCTCGTTTAGAAAATGTGTTGGCAAGATCTGAATGGGCTGATGAAAACATTTTTGAAGGCTTAATGATGGATACCGATGGCTTCGTTACCGAAGGCGTTATGTCGAACCTTTTTTTGGTTAAAGACGGTTTACTCATTACGCCTCATTTAGATCGCTGCGGAGTAATGGGGGTCATGCGCGAGTTTATACTGAATCATTTGGCGCCTTCGCTGCAATTGCCGACGACAATAGATAGATTATTACCCGAGCAGGTCAATAATGCCGATGAGATTTTCATGTCTAATAGTTTGATAGGGATTGTGCCTGTAGTCTCAGTAGGGGCCTTTTCTAAATCAGTGGGTCCTATGACTTGCTCATTACAGCAGGCGCTGGCTAAAGAGTTATATGTTTAAGTTTTTGTTGCGGCAATTAAACAAGTTAATACTGGTGTTTTTTTTGAGCATAGGTCTTTTTGTGTATTGGTTTTCCCAGCACTTACAGCAGCCATTACATATTAGCGAACAACCCTTTGTATATACATTATCTCCTGGAAGTTCTTTTTCTACCCTGGTGAACGACTTGCATCGCGAAGGTGTTCTTCGTTATCCCCGGTTAATAAAAGTTTATGGCCGGCTGTCGGGCTTGGCAAATAAAATCAAAGCGGGCGAGTATGCTCTTGAACAAGGTACTACTCTTAAGCAATTGTTTGAGCAGGTTAAGCAAGGGCGGGTACTGAGTTATGAGGTTACTTTAGTCGAGGGCTGGCGTTTTTCTCAGTTATTGTCATATCTTAAAAATCAAAAAAAGCTATCGCATGAGCTTGAGGGCTCACCGTGGCCTTCAATAATTCAAAAAGAATTCGGTTATACCTCCTTAGAGGGTTTAATATTCCCCGATACCTATCGTTATGTCGCGGGCTCCAGTGATCTGCAAATTTTGAAGCAGGCCTTTGCACGAATGCAGAATATTTTGCAGCAAGAATGGCAAAAAAGGGAACAGGGATTGCCCTATGATACGCCTTACCAGGCGCTCATTATGGCCTCGTTAATTGAACGTGAAACCGGTGTTGCGAGCGAACGTGAACAGATTGCAGGTGTGTTTGTTCGACGTTTGCGAAAGCGTATGCGTTTGCAAACAGACCCCACGGTTATTTACGGTTTGGGTGAGAGCTTTGATGGTAATCTTCGCTCTAGTCATTTAAAAGATAGCGCTAATCTTTATAATACCTACCGGCATGGCGGTTTACCGCCAACGCCAATCGCTATGGCCGGTCGTGAAGCGATCTATGCGGCATTGCATCCGGCCAAGGGTAAGAGCTTATATTTTGTTGCTAAGGGTGACGGCAGTCATTACTTTTCAGCTAGTTTAGCCGAACACAACAAAGCCGTGCAGCGATATCAGGTGTTTAAACGACGTAAAGATTATCGTTCTGCGCCAAAAAAATAAAAGCAATACAGCTATAAACAATTATTTAGAGAGTGGTATGCAACCAGGAAAATTTATAACCGTTGAAGGTGTTGAGGGTGTTGGTAAATCCACCAATATTCACTTTATTGCTGATGCCTTAAAAAAATCGGGGATCAATGTGGTGTTGACTCGTGAGCCCGGCGGTACCCCTTTAGCTGAAGATATGAGACAGTTACTATTAACGCCACGAGAGGAAAAAGTTGCTCCTCAGGCCGAGCTTTTATTAATGTTTGCTGCCAGAGCGCAGCATATTAATGAGGTGATAGCGCCGGCTTTGGAGCGGGGCGACTGGGTTCTTTGCGATAGGTTTACCGAGGCGACGTATGCTTACCAAGGTGGAGGCAGGGAAATGGGCTTTGACGTTATAGCTCAGCTAGAGCAATTGGTTCAAGGCGGTTTAAGGCCAGATTGTACGTTTTTATTAGATGCGCCCATTGAAGTGGGTATGGCTCGTGCTAAAAAGCGTGGCGCGTTAGATCGGTTTGAGCAGGAGAAATTAGATTTCTTTGAGCGGGTTAGGCAGGCTTATTTATCGATGTCTGACGTCTATCCTGAACGATTTGTTGTCATTGATGCTAGCCAAGATCTTGCCGGAGTGCAGGTTGATCTTGGTGGGCAACTGCAAACACTGTTAGCAAAAGGTTAATGGTTTGAGTGATCAAGAAAATCAACTATTAGACCCTTCGTTTGCTTGGCATGCTGTCCAGTGGCAGCACTTAGCTGATCTTTGCGCGGCCAACCGTTTACCTCATGCCTTGCTGTTTGCAGGCCCGCCGGGTGTGGGTAAATTGCGATTTGCAAAAGCATTGGCTTACAGCCTTCTTTGTGAGAAACCGGGCTATCAAACAGCCTGTGGAGAGTGTAAGCAATGTCGTCTTAATCAAACTTCACATCCGGACCTTAAGCTTATTCAGCCCGAAGAGGGTGCAAGGCAAATTAAGATAGACCAGGTAAGAGGGGTCGTTCAGTTTATTGTCCAAACCTCTCATGCGGGAGGTTATAAGATTATTATTTTAAGCCCTGCTGAAGCCATGAATACCAATGCGGCTAATGCGGTTTTAAAAAGCCTCGAAGAACCTACCGATAATTGTTTGCTGATTTTAATTAGTGA
>JBNMPS010000003.1:0-57483 GCA_051277005.1 Pseudohongiellaceae bacterium | reverse complement strand
ACACAGCCTAAAAGTTCCCGGAGCTCCCTAGTCAAATAGGTTTATATTTCCACTATTTTGCAATTAGCGCATTAGGTATTTTTATTCCCTGCTCTTTATAATACTTAGCCGCGCCGGGATGTAAGGGAACAGGTAAACCCGCAATTGCGTTTTCCAGGGCCATTACTTTGGTCGCTTTGTGAATAGCACCGAGGAAGCCGAGGTTTTCGTAGATCGCCTTGGTTAACAGGTAGACATCCTGCTCACTAACATCTTCATGCGTCACCAAAAAGTTAGGCTGTGAAATAGTCTTAATCGGGGCTTTCTGTCCTGGGTAGGTATTTGCAGGAATTACATAGCGCTGCCACAAATCCAAGCCATTATTGGCTTGTTTCACTTGCGCGTCGGTAAAGTTTAATATGCTCACACTGTCTGACTTAGCGAGGACACTAGTGATCGCACTCACTGGCGGGCCTGCGGGAATATTCATCCCGGCGACCTGGCCATTTTGAAGCGCTTCGGAAGTACCAGAATAGTTCTTATGTATCATGGTGTAGTTACTTGCGTCAACGCCCAAACCGGCCAAGATATGGCGCCCAGAACCTTCGGTTCCCGAATTCTTTTTGCCAATACCAAAATTCTCCCCATACAGTCCTTTTAGGTCAGATACATTGCCTGTTTTCTTATATTTATTGTCGATAACAAAATGTTCTACGTTTTGCCACAACATAGTTACTGAACGCAGTTTTTCCTGTTTGCCAGACGCTTTCATCGCGCCAGTTCCCGCGGCAGCCCAAGCGCCATACAAACCTTGCAATATAGCAAATTGCGCCTCTTTATCACGCAGCAGTTTGATGTTCGCACCCGAACCCGCTGAGGTAATCGCCGATAGCGTCATGCCATATTTAGGCTCTAATTTCACTTTAGTCAGTGTCGCCACTGCAACCCCCACCGGGTAAAATGTGCCACCTTGTGATGCCGTTGCGATAATATAAGAACGTTTATCGTCGGCGGCAAAACTTGCACTAGACCAAGCGGTCAATATTAAAACGCAGTTTATTATTTTGAATAATGTTATTTTTTTCATCGTGATCGTCCTTTTTATTAGAAGTTAACTTTAAAGCCAACAGTGAGGTCATCCCTTCGGCCTTTTAATGTTTCGGCATCATCGTCATAGTCGGTATATTCAGCATATAACTCTCCGGCTTTGCCAAACTTCTGAAAGACCCCAACAGCTATTTGGTTGCCGTTAAGTGAGTCTCGATCCAAGTTATAGAAACGTCCCTGCAAGCCGAAACCATTATCGAAGGTGAAGGCGTAATACGCACCAATAGTGGTGAAATCTTCACTTACCTCCCAGTCTTCCTGCTGATAACGCAACACGGCTTTATGCTGTTTGGTTTTAAACTGTAAAGCAGCACCGATGGTTTCCACATCCTCCGCACGATCTGCGGCACCCGTAGACACATTCACATCTGACTTTTGGTCTAGATATGATGCACCAATTTGCCAGGCACCACTTTTGTAGACTGCGCCAACATTAAAATTATCAACACCACTAGATTCGGTATCCGCATTGTCAGCCTCAATTAAGGCACTCACTTGAAAGCCACCCCAAGAAGGCGACCAATATGACAAGGCATTAGCATCGCGAATCGAAGAGCCCTCATTCCCATTCCAGCGCATGTTATAGTGGCGGGGGTTATGAAAGGTAATATCGATAGGTAAGATGGTGTAAATATAGTGGGGTGACAACTGCTTACCACCGCGAATTTCTCCAAAACGCTGGTTCTTAAGACCAATATAAGTGATTCGACGATGATAACCATTATCCTCGCTCAGAATATCACCATCGTCCAAGTTAACTCGGCCCTCCAAGCGGTAGGTAGCCTTCCAATTGTCGGTCCAATTAATGTGGCCTTTAACTCCGATGCGGGATACACCATCTTCCACATCTAAATCACGCCCGTCCTCGTTGGTCAAAAACACCCTAAGGCTACCATAGAAATCGGCCTTGCCCCACTCACCTTCTGTGACAATACCCGCTTGAGCCCCCATAGAAAAACAGGCCGCTAGGCCCAGTAGTTTGAGTTTTTTTGAATGTTTCATCATTCGTATCTCCTACGTAAATCATTAATATTATTATTAGACGGTGATACCACACTCTCCGCGTCCTCCTTCCTATAGCAGAACACGTGCCAATAGTTATCTATTTGTTTTTTAAAGGTATTTTCATAAATCCAATAAAAAATAAGAATTATTATTCTCATAAGAGAAAATCAACTGGAATAATTATTCCGATTTAAGGTGTTTGTACGGCAGATAAAGTCTGCCCTACGTTAAGCTTTGGGCGCGCTAGGCTAAACGCTGATGCATAAGCCAAAAATGTCAGGCTGAGCATCAGGCTCTGTAAACTTTAAGGATACAAACTAAGCGCAGCAGCAACCACGCTCACATTCTGCCGGTAAAAACGCACTATCGATAAACCAACCACTCCAATTACTGAGGGGCGGAGGATAAAAGTCGATTAACAATAGTGGTTAGCATTAATTAATGATGGGAATGATCAACAGCAGAATGCCATAATTATCGCGGCCATTTGTTGTGAGAAGAATATCAATCGTAAATATTTTTATTACCATCGTGGCCAGTACTTAAAAAGACGTATTTCTATTCCCACTGACAACCACTACAAACACGGTTTGACTAAACAAAATAGGCGACCCCATTTTACCGGTTATTGAAGCGTTAACATCACTGGGAATTCGCGTCAGCCGTCAGTTTGTTCATGGACCCAGACCTTGAACAGATTAAACTGGCCAAAGAAATTGGCTCCGACCGCATAAACTTTACACCTGCCCTTACGCTGAAGCCTGTGAAAAGAATGAGGATATTGAAACCGTATTTCAGCAATTTTATCAAGCAGCAGAATTGGCAGAAAATATAGGCCTAGGTCTCAATGCAGGTCACGATTTAAACCTACACAATCTCACTAAATTCGCCTCAGCACCCGAGCTTTTAGAAGTGTCTATAGGCCATTTTTTAACGGTAGATGCCATTAATATGGGCTTGGAGAATACCATCAAGGCTTATCAGAAATACTTAGGTAAAGCGGTGTGAATCTTACAGATTGGCAGCCTTTAGTCAGCTCAGCAACTCCCTCCCGTTTATTTTACCGTGCTGCGTTATTGCATTCAATACCAACCATCACTAATGCGCGGTCTCTTCTTTCACCTGTTGCACCAGCACCCAAGGCGCAATCACAACAGCCCAGTGGATGATGTCTTGCTCATGCCAACTCAAGGCTTGTTCATCGGTGACCTGCGATAAAGTACCATCGGCCATCCACTGCTCAACCGCCTCTTTGTTGTCTTCCGATACCGTAATCGCCACATCAATTAAATCGACACCCTGCCCCACATGAATCACCATGCCCTTGGCATAGAATTTTTGTAGCTCGTCCCAACCAATTTTGGATGTTTCACGGTTTAAACGGATACGTAAATCTTCCTCTGGTAGATCCGTGTTAATAGATGGGATTGAATCAGACATGGATATCTCGCACTATAAATTTGAAGTTCACATTTTAACACTGCTCAACGACAATGCTAAAGCGTTCAATTGGAAAAGGGCAACCTCGGTGATTGGCTAAAAAACAATAAGCGATAAAATTTATTTTAGCGCTTATCCCATAAGATTGTAGTGTTTGTTTGAACGTTTTATTTTCTTCGCTTATTCGTCTTAGATTTAGGCTGCTGATAAGACTCTAAAGGTAGCTCCGTTTTTTTGATTACTTGTCGTAAAATAAAACTACTGTGAACGCCAGTAACTCCTTCAATACGAGTTAAGCGTCCTAACAAAAACGCCTCGTAGTAATCCATATCGGGCACGACAACTTTCAACATATAGTCAGCCGACTGGCCGGTAACAATATTGCATTCAACAACTTCAGGAAAGCCCGCAATAATCGTTTCAAAATTCTCGAAACGTTCAGGTGTGTGTTTATCCATGCTAATGCTTAACACTGCCGTGAGCTTTAAGCCCAGTTCAGATTGATTCAAAAGGGTAACGTGTTTATCGATAACACCTGACTCCTCCAATCGCCTCACCCGCCTTGAACAAGGTGTTGGCGAGAGCCCCACTTTATCGGCTAACTCTAAGTTAGAGATGCGACCATCACCCTGCATTAGCTGCAAGATATGCTTATCGATAGAATCAAACTTAACCATAAAAAACACAACATAGAGTTAATACATTCAAAATTATAGATTTTATTAGCTAATAAATCCAATATATAACTAAAAAAATCGATAATAACAATTATCCTCTAAAACCATTCACCTATAATTAGTCTCAACAAAACGCTACAGTAACCATCGAAAATGAGAACCCAGCCATGAGCAACAATACGTCACAAGGCTTCAGCCATACAAAATATCGCCCCTTTCCGGTGGTAAAACTAGATAACCGACAGTGGCCGAGCCAGCAAATTTCATCCGCACCAACCTGGTGTAGCGTGGACTTACGCGATGGTAACCAAGCGTTGATTGACCCCATGAATCCAGAGCAAAAACATCAGCTTTTTGATTTATTAATCGCTATAGGATTTAAAGAAATTGAAGTGGGATTTCCTGCCGCCTCGCAAACGGACTTTGATTTTATTCGTGAAATTATCGAAGGTAATAAAGTGCCCGACGATGTCACACTTCAAATTCTTACCCCCGCTCGCGAGCCACTTATTAAACGTTCATTTGAAGCATTAGTGGGATGTAAAAATGCCATTGTGCATTTGTATAATTCCACGTCAAAAGTGCAGCGTGAGCAGGTTTTTAAAATGGACAAAGCGAGCATTATTGATATTGCTGTTAAAGGGGCTGAATTCATTAACCAGCAAGCCAAGCAATACCCTAATACTCACTGGACCTTTGAATATTCACCAGAAAGCTTTACCAGCACCGAACTAGATTTTGCGGTAGAAATTTGTGATGCCGTCATAGACGTATGGCAACCCACAGCCAAACACAAAGCGATTATTAATTTACCTGCAACGGTTGAGGTAAGCACACCCAACATATACGCCGATCAAATTGAATGGTTTTGTGAAAACATCAAAAACCGCAACGCCATCAATATCAGCTTGCATACTCACAATGACAGAGGCTGCGCAGTAGCGGCTGCAGAGCTCGGTGTTTTAGCAGGAGCCGATCGAGTGGAAGGCACCTTGATGGGTAATGGCGAACGCACAGGTAACATGGACATCATTACCATGGCGATGAATCTTTATAGCCAAGGTATCGACCCTGAGCTTAACTTCGCCAATATGGATGAAATTGTTCAAACCGTTAAGGCCTGCACCCAACTACCAGTTCACCCTCGCCACCCTTATGCGGGCGAATTAGTCTTTACA
This sequence comes from Pseudohongiellaceae bacterium, assembly GCA_051277005.1. Lineage (GTDB taxonomy): Bacteria > Pseudomonadota > Gammaproteobacteria > Pseudomonadales > Dasaniaceae > Dasania. Next base: position 52,097 of record JBNMPS010000003.1, on the reverse strand, counting down.
GCTTTTTCGGGCAGCCACCAGGACGCAATCAATAAATGTTTAAAACACCGAGGCAGGCAACCAGAGCATAAACAACCATGGGACGTAGCCTATCTACCTATAGATCCATCCGACCTTGGCTGCTCTTATCAAGAAGTGATACGCATCAACAGCCAATCAGGAAAAGCCGGCATTGCCTATGTTATGGAGCAAGAGATGGGGCTAGAACTACCCCGCTGGCTCCAAATAGAATTCAGTGGCTTAGTACAAGCTGAAGCCGAGCGCCAAAAGCGCGAAGTTAGCCCCGCCACTATCGCGGCGCTATTTGAGCAACACTATATAAACCAGAGTGAAGCTTATCAGTTACAGGGTTACCACCTCTGTCGGGAAAATGAGCAAGAGCAATTAAATGCCACGCTTATTCAGAACGGCCAACCACTGAACATACATGCACAAGGTAGCGGCAGCATTGATAGTTTCGTAAAAGCACTCAGCCATGCCATAGGAAAAAACATGGTCGTAGTGGAATATGCGGAGCACACCTTAGCAAAAAACAGCGACAGCCATGATGCCAACAACAACGAAGCCGAGGCTATCTGCTACATACAAGCCAATATCGAAGGCCATCGCCTGTGCGGTGTTGGTAAAAGCCAAGATATAATCGAAGCCTCAATGAAGGCGCTACTCAACGTGGTAAATCGCTTAACTGAAAAACAACAAACCGCTGCAACCTAGAAAGCGAATAACCTTTTTTCACTTCACCTCTCCCCCCGCAACTGCGGGGAATTACCCGTTACCTCTATCTCTGCCCCAGCAAACTTCGCAATAGCCAAATCTAGGCACCAACGGAAAGAATCACTTTTTCACGCCAAATGATAATGATTATCATTTACATTCAGCAATCTCTGCCCTATCATGCCATTACCTGCCACGAGAATAGGATTATTACCATGCGTTTTATGTGTAACACTCATCGCCAACAAGTTCTTAGCGAACCCAATCATGCAATCCGCTTTTGGGAACAGTGGATGGAACAAGGCCAAAGACACTTTCATCAATGTAACTGGATAGACGCTAGCCATTTTTTTGGTTGTAGCTTTGAAATCAGCGAATGGCTGATACAAACCAGTAATATAACTGATCATAGAAATACGCCGTTAAATTATGCCGAACGAGTGATGTTATCGGGGCATTCACTGGCAGAATGTTATAAACAACTCGACGAAAAACAATTAGAACTAGACATGCTTATCCAGGTACACAACTTACTCACCTATACCGACAAACATTTTTTCAAAACACACTGGCTAATGGATAGCTATCTAGCAAAGTCACTAACCAGTATTCGACAACACATAAAGCAAAAAAACAAACCAAAAGATCATGGAAAGTGGAACAGGTTTTTTCAATCAACTGCCTGATTGCATTGATAAACACGAAACATCCGTCATTTAAGACGTAATCATCACCGAGAGTAACATGAAGAAAAATAAAACAGGCCCACACAGTCCTGATAAAATTCACATTGAAATAAACGCACATAGCTTGGCAAAAGCTGTTGCCACTGGCAGCTTAGCCGCCTGCGATATTAGAGGGTTAACGCTTGAAGCAAAACAATCGCTATGGCGAATTTGTTTGCAAGCCTGCATCAACAACTGAGCGGTTACACGGCATATGAAATGATAGCCGTTAAATATACTTTTTAGGATTACAACTCTACGCCTTGTGCTTGATTACCTCCTTTGTGTTGCGCCATATGCAGCACCTCTTTAACCTCATGGATCAGCGCTTTATAGCCTTGATCTTGCGTGGGGTCTATTGTTGCAATACCCACGCTAACGGTAACCACATCTGCGCAATCGGAGTATTCGTGAATTAAATTCAAGGACGAGACTGCCCTGCAAATATTTTCAGCAACACGCAAGGCATTTTCAAATTCAGTACAAGGCAATAGTGCTACAAATTCATCATTATCATAACGGGCAACAATGTCTGCAGCGCGTAAGCAATTATTCTCAATAGCTGATGTAATACGTTTTAAACAGTTATCGCCAACGCCGGCGCCATAGTGATCATTGAAGGAAGAAAACGCATCAATATCCACCATAATGACCGACAAAACATTAAAATCACGGCAACAACGGCGCCACTCCAAACTAATCGTTTCATCAAACGAATTACGATTGGGAATACCAGTTAAAGCATCCAGCCTAGCCACTTCTGTTAATTGATCTCGATTGCGCTTTAACTCATATAAACTACGTATCCTGGCCTCTAATACCGTGCTGGTTAAATTACCTACATCAATATAATCGATGGCACCGGCATGAATAGAACCATCCTGCAACTGCTCTGAGCCAAATTTAGCGATTGCTACGATGGGAATACCCACCAAGGCATCGCTACTACGCAGCTCAGCGCAATCTTCTACGAGTAATGGGGTATACACCAAAATCATAGAGATCGGTTTTTTATCATCAGCGATACGCAAGAGCTCTTGCAGGGTTTCTGCATTCACTAGATGAAACTCATCTTCAAGCTTGCTACTAAACAAGACTTCACACTCAGTGTGGGGGGCTAACGCAACGAGAAGCGGTCTATCCATCATAAGGCGAGTCTTTTTATTCGTTAATTACCATTAGCTTAGAAGATCTTCGTTGATTTTCCAAGCCGAAAAGTTTATAAATAAGTCGTTGCTATCAACGGCCAATTCAATACGTTAAACCTTAAGCACTGATTGCCGAAATACCAACAGCCTCTCTCACTTGATCAATGAGCTGCCGAGCAGTAGCTCGGGCTTTTGCCGCACCTTTTTGCAACTCTTGCTCTATAAAATCCGGATCTGCCATTAACACGTTATAACGTTCGCGAGCCTCTCTTATTTCATCATTAATCAAAGCAAATAGCTCTTTTTTAGCCTGCCCCCAAGCAATGCCCTCAGCGTATTGCTGACGCATATATTCAAGCTGCTCGTCATTGGCAAAGGCCTGCCATATTTCAAAGACGGTGGAGTCATTCACGTCTTTAGACTCACCGGGCTCAAGAAGGTTAGTTTTAATTTTATTGATATGCCTTTGCAATTTCTTTTCAGTTAAGAAAAGAGGAATCGTGTTGTTGTAGCTTTTACTCATTTTACGGCCATCTAACCCGCTGAGTATCGCTGCATTATCACCCACCACCGCTTCCGGCAATACGAACACCTCTTTCTTGTAGATGTGATTGAATTTTTGGGCAATGTCTCTTGCCATTTCAACATGCTGAATCTGATCTTTACCAACAGGGATCTTTTCACCATTGAACATCAAAATATCAGCCGCCATTAAGATGGGGTAGCTGAATAAACCCATCATAATTCCCTTGTCCGAATCTTCACTTTCGTCTTCGTTAACCTGAACCGCTGCTTTATAGGCGTGAGCACGGTTCATTAAACCTTTGGAGGTTAGGCAAGTTAGCACCCAACTTAACTCTGTAATTTCTGGCACATCAGATTGGCGATAAAAAGTGGCGTTATCGGTATCTAGACCTAAAGCTAACCAAGTCGCGGCTATTTCTTTAGTCGATTGGCACACCATGGCTGGATCTTGGCATTTAATGAGCGCGTGATAATCCGCCAAAAAAAAGAATGAATCCACATCACTGCTGCGACTAGCCTCGATGGCCGGACGAATAGCCCCTACATAGTTACCCAAGTGAGGCGTGCCTGTTGTCGTAATGCCGGTTAAAACCCGTTGTTTGCTCATATTCTGTGAATATCCAAAATGACATATAAATAATGGCGGCAATGATACAGAGTCGGGAAGTTAACTGCTACTTTCATACTGATTAGGCCAAATACTGTTGAATAAGCGTTCGATAAGCGTGTGTTAAATATTGCCATTGATACCGACTAACATCGGGGCTAGGAACCTTATCCTCAAGCAAAACATGTAACTTTTCGACAAGTACATCACTCTCTTTATCGCTATCCTCATCACTGCCATAGGATGAATAGCAATATTGCTGCGAGAATAGTTCTGGGTAGGACAGCCTGTTTGGCACTAAAGGCACACAACCACACGCCGCCGCCTCTAAAGCCGATAATCCCTGAAATTCATGTATTGCCGTACTGATAAAAACATCACTGCTCTGTAACACGGCTTTGTACTGAGACCTGTCAGGCAAAAAACCAAACTGATTTAACCGATGACTATAAAGCTGTTCAATGCGTTTAAAAGCATCGGGAACTTTACGAAATTGCTGGCCAATGATATTGATTTGATAATCGAACCCCGCCACTTCAATGGCGTTTAAAGCGGCCAAGAGGCGATCAGGGCCTTTATCGTATTCCCAGCGCGCGGCCCACAACAATGTCAAACCCTCTTGTTTAGTCTGACAAGCCGGCAAATAATCGTCTGCAATCGGCACAGGAATAACCCGGCTCTTATCTTGCAATTTCAACTCTAACGCCACTGGAGTGCAATCAGGTAATTGCTTGAGTAATTGGGTCACACCTGAGATAAAACTCATCCTATTCCACTCACTATTAAACACCACGGCATCGGCAGCCATTGCCGCATATAAATTTACCATTTGCGGATCAATGCTGCCGTGCTGCTGAGATGAAACAGGAAAAGCAAATTGGTTCTCGTGGAAATAAACAATCGACGGGATATGAGATAACGGTGGAATTAAACCTTTCAAGGTTGCCAAATCAACCATGGAGGTTGCCACCACTAAATCATATTCCTCGCTAAATTCTGCCCGCTCACACCAAGACAAGGGATTACCTCGTATGCGCCACCTGAAATAACGATCAGGCAGGTTTAAGTGCACCCATTTATACTCAGGCAAATGCGCCATCAAACCCTCACACCACGCTTTGTGGCTAGCAGTGTGATAAGCCGATAACAGTAGTATTCGCTTAGACAATTGCAACGCTTTGCTGCTGATAAAAAGTAACCAACACTTGATAGAGCCAATGGCCATCTTTTACGCCGGCCAACTCACGTATAGAGTGCATACCAAATGTAGGCACACCAATATCCAGCGTTTTTACACCGAGTTCACTGGCCGTTATAGGGCCTATTGTGCTGCCACAACCCATATCACTGCGCACCACAAAGCTTTGAACAGGCACCTCGACCTTATCAGCCAAATGCCTGAACAGCGAAGATGTTTCTGAGTTTGAGGCATAGCGTTGGTTGTTATTCATTTTAATCACCGGCCCCTTGTTAAGTTGTGGACCATGATTGGCATCATGTTTATCGGCGAAATTAGGATGTATACCGTGGGCATTATCCGCAGAGATCATCATCGATTTATCTAATGCTCGGGTCAGTTGCTCGGCACTGGGGATGATACGATCTAACACGGATTTCAACATGGGGCCTTGCGCGCCAGCTGCTGATACACTGCCAACTTCTTCGTGATCATTGCATACCAGCAAGGTATTTTGAGTGTTATCGGCCAAAATAGCCTGCAAACCGATGTAACACGATAGTAAGTTATCCAACCGTGCCCCCGCTAAAAAATCTTGCTCTAAACCAATAATCGCTGGCGGCTGCGTATCATAAAAACTCAATTCATAATCCAACACTTTACTGGCATCAGTATCTGGTTGCTCTATATTAAGCCGCGCTAATAGCATGGCACGAAAGTCTTGGCTGCCCTTTTCAGCCTGCATAAGAATAGGAGGAATATCTTTTTGCGAATTGATACTGCGATTTATATTAGCGTCTCGATCTAAGTGAATTGCCAAACTTGGGATGACAGCGATCGGGGCCTCATAGTTAATCAGCGTGCTTTTAATTTGACCCAAATCCGTTTTATAACTAATGCGCCCCGCCAAAGAAAGATCTCTATCAAACCAGGGGTTTAACAAAGCACCACCATACACCTCTACACCTAACTGAAAATAACCTTGGCTATTGAGTTCAGGATGAGGCTTTACTCGTAAACAAGGGCTATCCGTATGTGCACCCACCATACGAAAACCTGAGTCCACAGGGCAGCCACCCAGGGTAGTAAACGCAATAATGGCTGAGCTATTTCTCAGCACATAGAACTTACCTGCCCCTTTCATATCCCAGGCATCTGATTCATTTAAGGGTTTAAAACCAGCGTTATTTAAACGCTTGGCCATTTCAGAAACTGCATGGAAAGGCGTAGGGGAAGCTGTCAGAAAATCGATTAAATCGTGATTAAAGGCGGTAAGATCCTGCATATAAAATTCCAAGATTATTATTTTGAAAGAAGGTTAAAAGGTGAATCAAGCGAATGTATCAACACCCACTATCTCAATCCCTAACTGCTGTTCAGCGGAAGGCTTTGCATCGTTAAAGGCTTTTAGAGCCTGCTGAGCGCTGCGAGGTAAACCTTGATCGGCGCTCTCTGATCGACGACTGCTCGCAATAACCTGGCTTAGCTCAACCCTACGATGAAACTCGGCTTCAAGATCAATACCCGCAGGCGCAGCATTGCTACTAGTTGGCGCAGAAACGTCAGTACGACGCTCTCTAGCATCGTCTTTGACAATTCGCTCAGGCCTAGGATTAACTTGAATATTTTGCTGTAAGTAAATGTTATTGCTAGAGATTTGCACAATAAAACCAAATCAGAAAGTACATTAAGTATCGTTTATTATAGTTGCTGAATTCTAAGATGGGAAATATCCAAAAACCACTACCAAAGCAACAATACGAATAGAAAACCACCCAACGCCAAGCGGTAAATAACAAAGGGCATCATGCCCATTCGATCAATCAAACTTAAGAAACCGTAAATACAAAAATAAGCTGTTACCCCAGAAACCAAAGCGCCAACAACAATCTCAGCCCAAGATACTATCACCGCGGACTCAGACAGCTGCCATGTTTTTAAACCACCTGCCGCTAAGATCAACGGGATAGATAATAAAAATGAAAAACGAGCAGCCGACTCTCGACTTAAACCTAAGAATAAAGCCGCTGTGATCGTAATGCCTGACCGGGAAGTACCCGGAATTAAAGCCAGCGCTTGCGCTAGACCAATGATGAAAGCGATTCGACAACTGATATCCAATAAAGACTTTGTCTGAGTACCCGCTTTATCGGCCCAAGCTAAAACTAAACCAAATAAGATAGTGGTGGCTGCCACGACGCCAATACCTCGTAAGTGCTGTTCGATATAACTATCCGCCAGTAAACCAATCACTCCAGCAGGTATCGTTGCCAAAATAACTAACCAAGCCAGTCGGCTCTCTGAAGTGTGATTGCGTGCACCCACACTTTGCAGCCAAGCAAGACTTAAGCTCACGACCTCTTTACGTAAATATAATAAAACCGCAGCCAATGACCCAACATGAACAGCAACATCAAACGCGAGACCTTGATCAGGCCATGACAGCAGCTCTTTTGGTAATAACAAATGCCCCGAGCTTGATATGGGTAAAAACTCAGTGAAACCCTGCACAATGGCCAGTAAGATAACTTGTATCCAATCCACGTTTTAAATCCTGATTATTATTGTAGCGTTGTAATGATTTTTGTTGAGCTATTGTTCGTGAATTTTCTTCCAAGCAACTTGATCACGAATATACGTGGGCTGTGCTTCATCGGCAGAACAGTATTCACCTAAGTTAAAGGCTTTAATCGCCAACTTGGCAATTGAAGAGGCTTTAGGCAGTAATTGATCATCAATAGCACTGATTTTATCGGTATTAATACGCGATGCGTACTGCCAGCCACTGCCGACAGCAGCAAACTCTATCACTTGCTCGGGAGCCACAAACGCTTCAGGCGCGCTCAATTGCTCAGCGCAAATGGGTATCATCAAACCTTCTTCAGCTTTATATGCTCCCCAATAGATTTCATTCATTCGTGCATCAATACTCGCCACCACGGCTTGAGAAGCTTCGACGATATTGGCATCCAAGGCTGTTTGCGCGAGCCCCTGTAGCGATGAAATAGGCACTACAGGCAAGTCTGCCCCATAGGCCAAGCCTTGCACCAACCCCAAGCAAATACGTAAGCCTGTGAATGAACCAGGCCCACGCCCATACGCTATCGCATCTAACTGCTGTAAACTGCAACCAGACTCTGCCAGTAATTGATCAACTATGGGTAATAAACGCTGGCTATGCTGCCTCGGTGCTAATTCATACAACCCTGTCACTTTTGCAGCATTATTGTCTGTATCAATCAGGGCAACTGAACAGGCTTCAGTTGTACTATCAACCGCTAATAACTTCATAAAATTATCTAAATATTAATGATTAGGTGCAGCAAAAAAATCACTGACGTCTTTGAGAGATTCACATTGCGGGATATCGGACATACTGTTCAAAAACATCGAGCCATAATCTTTAGTGTTCACCCTGAAATCTGCCAGCATTATAACGCCCTTATCACCTTCTCGCCGCAACAATCGGCCACAACCCTGCCTAAAACGAATAATAGCCTCAGGTAATAAATATTCATTAAAACTATTAACACCATGGAGATCTAAATAGTTGGTGCGTAGCTTTACTAGTGGCTCTAACGGGGATGAAAAAGGAAGTTTATCAATAACTACTGCTGACAGCGCCGCGCCTGATAAATCTACCCCCTCCCAAAAAGAACCGGTAGCTAATAACACGACGTGTTCAAGCGCTTGAAACTGCTTTACTAATTGATAATGATTAACAGACTTAACGCGTTTATCACCCTGAATAAGTAACGCATGCTCTGATTGTAAATCAACTTGACCAGAGACCTCCGCTAACGCTTTATAACTACTAAAAAGAACCAAAACACGGCCTGGGCACACAGCGATAAAATCAGATAAGGTCTTACAAAACTCCTTATAAAATCCGACTTGATCAGGTGCTAACTGCATTGTAGGTAAAAACAATCGCGCCTGCTGTGCTCGTTTAAACGGCGAAGGTAAGCGATGGAAATGTGAGGAATCAATACCCGTTCTTTGCAGAAACAATTCTGAGGCGAGGCCGCAGGCCTCTTCTTGAACCGATGGGGCAATAGACAGCGTCGCAGAGGTTAAAATCCAAGCTTGATCCTTTCTTGCCTGTAAAAAACTGCGCAGCTTATCCAGCAAATGTACAGGCGTATTCTGAATCATAAATCCACGGCCAATTTTTTGTATCCAACACAAGCCTTCCGCATCACGTATAGCCTGCAAACACACAAGTATTTCACTAGCCTGTATCGACAGATATTTTAGCTCAATATCGCGTTCTTTGGCGATCGTAAACCACCTTTCTAAATGCTCAAACACTTGAATAAACTGCCCTATCAATTGCCGATGTTGCTCTTGATGATAAGGAATGACTTGGGGCAACTCAGTAGCAATCGAGGTAAACCACCCTTCAACTTGCTGTAAATAGTAGATAATTGTCGCATCTTCTGCGGCTACCTTTTTCACTAAAGATGACAACCGCCGAATAAATGTTCTTAATTGCCGGCTCCCCATTCGATTACCCGCTACTTGCAGGGCAAAATCGAATAAGCTGTGCGCCTCATCCACAATAACCACATCAGCATTATTCAGCAGCGAGTCTTTTCCTTCCTTAAAACTCAATAACAAACTGTGATTGATAATCACAACATCAGCCTTCTCAGCTTTTTGTCTAACGTTCATTAAAGGGCAAATCTTAAAATCGGGACACTGCGATCCCAGGCATTCTTCCGCGGCACAACTGAGAGACATATTAAGATCATTGTCTAGCTCATAAGCTTTGATATCACCGATACCACTGTCACGATAATGCTGTAACACATGATTTAATTTCGACTGTTTAGCAAGGGCTTGTCGACTTCTACCAGCCGACTTGATCTGCTGCTTAATGATGTATGGACATAAATAATTATGGCGGCCCTTCAATAACACAACAGAACGTTTCAAACCCAAGGCATTTTGGACAACAGGTATATCTTTTTGAGTTAACTGTTCTTGAAGATAGTGACCCGCGGTTGAAATAATCACTCTACTTGATGAGAGCAAAGCAGGGATTAAGTAAGCCCAGGTTTTACCCAGCCCCGATGGAGCCTCAATGGCGCAATGCTCACCCTGTTGAATAGCCTGATCAACAATCGACGCCATACGCTGCTGTCCAGATCTCAAAGCAAAATCACTGAGCGCTGAAAACGGGCCTTTTGAACCTAATATTTGCTGATAATCAATCTTTTGCGACAAAACGTAGATAATCTTTAGCTGTACACCACTATTTAAAGTTTTTACAGTAAACTGGTGAGTGACTCCATCTGAATTATTAGTTATTGGACTAAACCTATTAACTCAACCCTATCAACCACGATATTAAACCACGATATTAAACCACGGATTCTACTACATTCATGCACGTACAGCGCGACAATATCACAGCCATTATTTTAGCAGGAGGCCAGGGCAGACGATTTCAGTATCGCGATAAAGGCTTGATTGAATGGCAACAAAAAACCTTGGTGGAACATGTTATTCATCAACTGCAACCCCAAGTGGGTCAAATCATTATTAGCTGTAATAGAAACATCGAACGCTATGAAGAATTGGGATTCCCCTGTGTTACCGATAAGATCGATGGTTTTCAAGGCCCCTTGGCAGGGTTACAAGCAGCACTTCACCACGTTCAAACAAAATATTGCCTTACATGCCCCTGTGACTCGCCGGTTTTACCTGAAAATTTGGTCGCTACGTTATTTTCAGCCCTTTCTCAGCAACAAGCTGACTTAGCGTATATTTTTGACGGAGAAAGAAAACAATACCTTTTAGCGATAATGAAAACAGGCGTTAAAGACAGCTTAAATAATTATTTAACCCAACAAGATCGGCAAGTTCGAGCATGGCAGCAGCAGCTTAAGGCCATTGAGGTCGATTTTTCAGAGCAACAAGGAGAATTTTTGAATATTAACAGCCCTGACGAATTCAGCAAGGCAACAAAAAACGAGTAACTTCAAATTTTAGGCATAAAAAAACCCCAGTAGCATCGCTACCTGGGGTTTTTTGCATTCAAGACACTATTTTTTCTTAGCAGCTTTACGCTTTGCAGGCTTTTTAGCTGCTTTCTTCTTCGCTACAGCCTTTTTAGGAGCCGCTTTTTTCTTTGCTGCAGCCTTTTTCTTAGGGGCTGCTTTTTTCTTTGCCGCGGCCTTTTTCTTAGGAGCGGCTTTCTTTTTAGCTTTGGCAGCGGCTTTTTTAGCTACAGATTTTACTTTTGCAGCCACTTTGCGGTCAGCCACTTTAGCTTTAGCCGCGGATTTTTTAGCAGCAGCTTTCGCTTTAGTAGCCGCTTTCTTCTCAGCAGCAGCTACTTTTGTAGCATCTTTCTTCGCAGCCGCGCTGGCTTTGGCTTTCAGTTTCTTAGCAAGAGCAGCCAGCTTCTTCTTATTAGCTGCGGCACGTTTTTTCTGCCATGCTGCCTCAAAAGCCTTAACAGCCTTGGCGCAAGCGACGCTGTCAGCAGCAGCCGATGCGTTAGCGCGAGACGTAATTGCCGCCGCCACAGCCGCTTCTGCCGCTTTAGCTTTGGCAGCAGCCTTGGCTTTAGATAACTTAAGTTTAGCATCAGAGCTTTTCGCTCGTACTGCTTTAACTTTGGCTGACGCTTTCGCCGTAGCCGCACGAGCACGTTTAGCGGCATTTTTGTCTGCCGCTTTACCTGATTTGGCCGCCTTCTTCTTAGCAACAGCCGATTTATTCTGTAAAGAAGCTTGGCTTTTCTGCTCAGCAGTAATTGATTTATTTAGCTTATCGATGGCATCTTGGGCTTTTTGAACGGCTGGAGCCATAGGTGCTGATTTAGCCGGTGCTTTTTTTGCTGCAACTCGTTTTTTAGCAGTAGGTTTTTTCTTTGCTTTCACTTTAGCCATGTTACGTTCTCCTCAACAATGGTCTTGTGCATTACAGCAATTTCTTATAAGTTTATTAGTGTTATTAAAATAAGAAACAAGCACATATTTAAAATTTCCACTTAATAATTAGACCATAAATAGAAATTTCTAAAGTTTTTTTAGCTCTTTTATTGATTTTTTTGACTTTTTTTAGAAAAAAAACACTTTTTTTAGAAAAAAAAGCCGAAAACAGGAAAATAGACATTTTTTATAGCTTTCGATTTTTTTAGAAATTTTTTAATTTTTTTATTTAAAATGGAAAAATATCGGTAGATGATCGCTGCTATTTTTTAAATTTAAGACCTTCAGAAAACATATCGACAACGATTCTATTTACCAATATAACCCTATCAAGTCTTTAACTTTCCCTCACCGAAAACAAAAAAGGCCCCAAAAGGGACCTTTTTATAAAAACATAAACCGCTAGATTTAGCTCGATAAAGCATCGATAACTTTATTACTAATATCATCAACACTGCCAACACCTTTAACATGGTGGTACTGACTACCTATTTCTGCTGATTTACTCTGATAAAAATCAACTAAAGGTGCCGTTTGATCATGATAAACTCCTAAACGCTTGCGTACAGTCTCTTCTATATCATCTTCACGTTGAATCAAAACATCACCGGTTTCGTTATCAACACCTTCTTTTTCTGGTGGATTGAAAATAACGTGGTAGATTCTGCCTGATGCCTCGTGAACTCGACGCCCACTAATACGCGAAATGATTTCTTCATCAGCAACAGAAATCTCTAATACATGGTCAATGCTAACGTCTGCCGTCTGCAAAGCTTCTGCTTGCGGAATTGTGCGAGGGAAACCATCAAATAAGAAGCCGTTTTCACAATCTGCTTGTACGATACGCTCTTTAATAATGCCAATAATGATCTGGTCAGAAACTAGGCCTCCGCTGGCCATCACCTCTTTTACTTGCAAACCCATTTCTGTCTCTGCTTTTACCGCAGCACGTAACATGTCACCTGTTGAAATTTGAGGAATACCAAACTTCTCACAGATAAATTGTGCCTGGGTACCTTTACCTGCCCCCGGTGGTCCTAACAAAATAGCTCGCATAATAAATTGCTCCTACTGTCCGTCGATAATGTATAAATCTTTAATGAGACTCTCACTGCCTATCAATATTTGGCTGAGATCCCTAATAATCAATGTGCATTCACGTTCAACTTTGACACTCAAAAGAGGCGCATAACAATACACATCTCCCCTTACAACCTCAAGTTTAATCCCTAGGAAGGGATTCAATCGCTCAAATTTCAGGCAATGCAAACAATACAGACCTCATATTGGCGACGTTATCGACAAATGCCGCTCACTTACACAACTATCCTCTATTGAGTATCAGTTATTAAGCTCTAGCTTGGCTTCATCCCATAATTTATCCAGTTCATCCAGACCAGTATTTTCAATAGCGACACCTTGCTGTTGTAATTGCTGTTCTATATACCGAAAGCGCTGCTCAAACTTTTGGTTTGTGCTACGCAATGCAGACTCAGGATTAACCTGCACATGGCGAGCTAAGTTAACACAGCAAAATAAAACATCCCCCATCTCTGACTCTATAGCCGCCGTATCACAGGCCTTTTGGGCCTCCATGAGCTCACCCAGCTCTTCATGTAGCTTTGCGATCACCGGCTCAATCGTGGGCCAATCAAATCCTACACGAGCGGCTCTTTTTTGGAGTTTAGCGGCACGATTTAAGGCGGGTAATGCCAGAGGCACATCATCTAAAACACTGTGCTGGGATTTATCTTGCCTCTCTTGGCTTTTGATCGTTTCCCACGTCTCTTTTATATCCTTTGTGGAAGTATTCTGTTCACCGACTCGACTTTGTAGAGTCCCTTTGGGAAAAACGTGAGGATGACGACGAACTAATTTAGACGTTAGATCTGAAACCACGTCGTCAAATTGAAAAGCACATTGCTCCTTACCTAACTGGCTATAAAAAATAACCTGAAACAACACATCACCCAATTCCTCCTTAATATGATCCATATCACCCTTGGCAATAGCATCAGCTAATTCGTAGCTCTCTTCTAAAGTATGCGGAACGATGGTCTTAAAACTTTGCTCCTTATCCCAAGGACAGCCATCCTTGGGATCGCGCAACCTAGCCATTAGGTATTGCAGGTCTTCAATAGAATAGATGGGCTCTGACATTATTGACCTTCTCTTACTCTGTTGGCACTTAATACATTAGGCAGGCTATTCATTTTAAGTAACAAATTAGCCAAGTTCGGCAAGCTGGTCATTTCAACGGTGAGCGTCATTAATGCCGTATGGTCCTGCTTGTTGGTTTTAGTTTGCATGGTAATAACATCGACTTTAGCATTCGCTAACAATGTTGTTACATCTCGTAATAGACCCTGTCGATCATACGCACTCACTTCCAAATCTACGGGGTAGCCTTGTAATTGTTTACTATCAGCCCAGCTAACCTGCATCACTCTTTCAGGGTCATTATGTTGTAGCTGTAGCATTTTAGAGCAATCTTCCTGATGGATACTTACTCCCCTACCTTGCGTCACATAACCCTCTATCAAATCACCCGGTACAGGTTTGCAGCACTTGGCAAAGTTAGTCATTAGATTACCCACTCCATCAACAATGATGTGATTGCTAACCTCACCGGTAAGACTTGCTTTTTTAGTGGGCAGTGGCGGGATATCAGCTTCATTTTTAGTGAAACGCTCGCTGACGCTAATAATTTGGGCTGTATTTATATCGCCAGCACCAACAGCAGCATACATATCATCTACCGCTTGATAACCAAAATATTTAGCCGCAGATTTATAATCCATGCTGGTTAGGGCTATACGCTTGAAGATTTTTTCAACCAACGCTCTGCCTGCGGCAATATTGTCTTCACGCGCTTGCAACCTAAACCAAGCTTGGACTTTACTTCTGGCTCGTGATGATTGTAAATAATGCAAGCTGGGCTGCAACCAATCTCTTCGTGGGCTATTTTCTTTACCTGTTAAAATTTCAACCTGCTCACCGGTTTCGAGCACATAAGTTAATGGCACAATACGGCCATTAACCTTAGCCCCTCGACAGCGATGACCCACTTCAGTATGGACATGGTAAGCAAAATCTAAAGGGGTTGAATCCTGCGCCAGATTGACGACGTGCCCGTCAGGCGTAAATACATAGACTCTATCCTGTGCATTAGCAAACCGCTTGGCAACCTCTTCCACGCCACCATCAATTTCTTCATGCCAGTCTAAGACTTGACGTAACCAAGCAATTTTTTCTTCGTAGCTATTACCGCCGTGACGATCAGCGTCTTTGTATCGCCAGTGCGCGCAAACGCCAAACTCCGACTCTTCATGCATTTCAAAGGTGCGTATTTGGATCTCTAATACTTTACCTTCTGGCCCTATTACCGCGGTATGTAATGAGCGATAACCATTGTCTTTGGGGTTAGCAATATAGTCATCAAACTCATTGGCAATATTGCGCCATAAACCATGGACTAAACCTAAAGCCGCATAACAATCTTTTAGCTCTGGCACCAAAACTCTTACCGCACGAATATCGTAGACCTGTGAAAAGCCAATTCCCTTGCGCTGCATTTTTCGCCAGATACTATAGATATGCTTGGCTCGACCGGTAAGCTCGCTCTGGATACCATTTTTAGTCAATACACCGGTAAGCTGATCTTGCACCTCATCGATATAGCCTTCTCTCTTTAAACGCTTTTCATCTAGCAGCTTTGCGATCTTTTTGTAGGACTCGGCATGTATATACCTGAACGATAAATCTTCTAATTCCCACTTAATATGGCCAATACCTAAACGATGGGCAAGAGGTGCATAAATATCAAATACTTCTCTCGCAACGTGATATCGCCTGGTTGGATTATTTTTAACAGCACGAATTGCACAGGTGCGCTCTGCCAATTTCAACAACGCCACGCGAACATCATCGACTAGCGATACAAGCATTTTTCGCATATTTTCTTTTTGAGCCGTCGCCTGCCCTAATACCGGCGCATCACCACTAATGACTTTGCTCATTGCAGCCATTCGAATGACACCCTCAATAAGGCTTGCCACACGATCACCAAAGTTTTCCCTAACGACAGATAACTCTAACTGATGCTCTCTCACCAAGCGGTACATCATGGCGGCAACTAATGTTTCGGTATCAAGGTGAAGCTCAGCCAAAATTTCAGCCATTTCCATACCAATGCGAAAACGACTAAATTCTTTACCCCAGGAGTTGGGGGCGTCTGTGGTAAGTTGCTGCTCAATATATTGGCTAAAATCGCAGGCTTTGCGTAACTGATCCTTGTCGACTTCCGAGTCAACAGGCAAACGATCAATCCACTGTGATACATCAATGGAGCCGTCTTCGTTAACCGGATATTCTTCACGTACTTTTACCATATTAAACGGTATTCCTTAATTGCTCATTCCCTTAGCTCTGCCTGCCAAGTTTTAACCGCACTATATCCGTTAAAGACACTGACCCATAACAAATATACTATTTTTATTAACCTTCCAATATCACAAAAGCCATCGCGATATCTTCTTCGTCACTAATACTCACATGCATGGCTTTGACTCCCTTTTTCTCTGCATATTCAGCAGCTTTGCCGCACATCTTTAACAGGGGCGCACCCAAATTATCGTGTTCAATATAGATATCTTGCCAGCTAACACCTTGGCCTATACCCGTACCCAGCGCTTTACCAGCGGCTTCTTTCGCCGCAAACCGCTTAGCCAGTAGCGCCATGGGTTTAGCGTTAACTTTAAAGCTTTCATATTCGCCTTGAGATAATATACGCTGTGCAAATTTATCGCCCAAGCGCTGATAAGTTGCCTCAATTCGGGCAACTTTAATCATATCTGTACCAATACCGATGATCATTAATATGGGTCCAATCCTGATTATTTCAACTAACGGTTTATTCAACTAACTAATTGTTAAAGGGTTTATGGCTTCGAGAAGAGTGATCGACTCTTTAAGGGTCTACCCCCTAAGTGATAGGCCAAAGCCAAACGGCAAAGTCGCTTGGCTGAAGCCAACGAGGCGCCGTTAAAATCACCCACTGACAGACTCAATAAATCTTCACCCTTGAATATATCTTTATGCATAATGTCACCGTGATACCGTTTAAACCCTAAACCCGGGATAAACTGATAATAGCTTGCTATAGAAATCTCATTACCAGAGTCTATCTCTATACCTAAGCTCAACCCATAACCTAACAGCATAAGTAATTTAAGCTCAAATTGGCGAAGCACCCTTTCTAAAGGCTGATCACTCGACAACTCGGCTAATGCAGCCTGATATAGACTATAGAGTTCAACGCTATCTTCTTCGGACTTAACTAAGCGACTGAGCAACTCATTGAGGTACAAGGCACTAAATAATCTATCGCCATGTAAACTTATCAAACCAGGGCCGGCCTCTATATGAAACAGCGTTTTGAGCTCACCCCTACCTCCCCAGGAAATAATTAAAGGGGAAAATGGTTGCACCAAACTACGCTTTTGCTTCGCTGATTTACTAGACGCTCTAACGCCTCTGACCACGACACTAACTCTTCCGTGCTCAGGGGTAATAAAGTCGACTATCAAGCTGCTATCACGATATTGACGGCTATGGATCACATAGGCAGGCTGCAGCTCGACACGCATTAATTTGTTCTTGTTAAGTTATTATTATTTTCATTAAGTTGCGGCTTCACATTAATTGCTTACAATAACTTTAATTTAGTCAAAATCATTGTAGCCAAGACTACGTAAAGCTCGCTCATCATCCGACCAACCCGATTTAACTTTAACCCACAGTTTGAGCATTACTTTACGCTCAAACATTTTTTCCATATCAAGTCGGGCTTCTTGGCCAATTAGACGCAGCCGGCTGCCTTTATCACCAATTACTATCCGTTTTTGCCCTTCACGCTCAACTAAAATCAACGCACCAATATGAAGACTCTTACCGCTATCACTAAACTCTTCAATTTCAACCGTAACTTCATAAGGCACTTCCGCACCTAACTGACGCATAATCTTTTCACGTACCAATTCTGCTGCCATAAAACGTGAACTTCTGTCAGTGATTTGGTCTTCATCAAAAAACCAATCACCTTTGGGTAGACGGGTATTAATGCAATTGTCTAATACATCTAAGTTAGTCTCTTTCAACGCTGACAGAGGAATGATTTCAGCAAAATCCATCTTCTGCTCTACTTCTTTCAAAAAGGGAAATAAGCTGGACTTATCCTCTAATTGATCAACTTTATTCACGGCTAAAATCACCGGGCAGTGAGCACGTTTAACTTGCTCTAGAATCCACTCATCGGTATCAGTCCACTTGCCTTTATCGACGACAAAAACAACAAGATCAACATCTCTAATCGCCGTACTAGCGGCACGGTTCATATAACGGTTAATAGCTTTATCTGAGTCTTCATTCTGATGCAGTCCCGGAGTATCAACAAAAATAGCCTGTACACTATTCTCTGTTTTTATACCCATTACTCTATGGCGCGTGGTTTGCGGCTTACGAGAGGTGATACTGATTTTTTGACCCAGCAAATGGTTTAGCAATGTAGATTTACCCACATTGGGCCTGCCAACGATCGCCACATAACCGCAACGTGTTTCACTCATACTTTTAAACCTATTAGATAACGGCTGTAGTTAAGATTACAGCTAAGACTGTAGTTAAGAATCTTGTTAAGGCTCTAGTACAGCAAGAGCACTGGCCGCCGCGGCCTGCTCTGCACTTCTACGGTTGCTACCTTCGCCAGTAAAAGAGGGGCAACCTGCTATATCACAGGCAACAGTGAAAAACTGCTGGTGGTCATCACCCTGAGTATCAACCAAGCGATACTTTGGTAGCGGTTTTTTTCTCGCCTGTAACAATTCCTGTAATTTTGTTTTTGCATGTTGGTGAGTTTTGGGGCCCCCAATCCACCCCCCACGACTCTGATACCACGTTAGAACTACTTGTTTACAGCTATCCATATTTGAATCTAAATACATAGCACCAATAATAGCCTCGACGGTATCGGCTAGGATTGATTCTCTTCGAAAACCGCCACTTTTCATTTCACCCTGGCCCAACTTTAGGTGATCGCCCAGCTCAAACTCTCTCGCAATTTCTGCCAGGGTTTTACCTTTAACAAGCTGCGAACGCATTTGGCTTAAATCGCCTTCATTAGCCTCATGGAACTGTTTGAATAACGCCTCAGCCATGAATAAATTCACCAGAGAATCACCAATAAACTCCAATCGCTCATTGTTCTTTGCACCGACGCTGCGGTGGCTTAACGCTAGCTCTATAAGCTCAATATTTTTGAACTCATAACCCAGCTTAGAAAATAATCTTGAATACGTGGCCACTAGTCTTTATTTACCCTGGACTTCAAACATAAACTTATCAAACTTAACCATTAAGTCGACGTTCTGCATAAAGTTCACACGCTTTTCATAATTAGCATTGATCGATATTTTTCCACCTTTTTCACGTTTAATAATGACATCTCTAGGATTTAACGCTGTCACTTGGTTCATATTAAATTGCCGCCCAATTTTACTTCTGATTTCTCCGGGGCTCAAACCAATAGTATCGTCTTCCACAACGGCCGTTAATACACTTTTAATGGTCCAAGACTCCACGTAAATAGGTAGCAGCTTTATAATGGCTGTCGTAAAAAAACCGATCAACATTAAAATAACTAAAACACTTAAACCCGACAAACCTCGTTGACGCACTGGGGTATTCATACTCTCTCTCCGCTTTTTTGTTCTAATTAAATGTTAGCGCTTATTACTCAAATTACCTGCGGCTATTGAATCACACCAGCACGTTTAAAACTGGGTAACTGGGTTATAGAAGGCCAAAACATCCACTTAGCAAAAGCCTTACCGACAATATTAGCCTCAGGCACAGGGCCCCATACTCGGCTATCACTACTGTTATCACGATTATCACCCATCATAAAATAATGCCCTTCTGGCACCGTTATGGAATAATCACCGCGATTATAAGCTGGCGTATTATGAATAGTGTGTGACTCATCACCTAGCGCCTCGTCATACAAGCGTACTCTCTTACTCGACTCAATGAGCTCCGCCTTAAACGCCTGAGTGATAGTTTTACCATTAATGGTTAACTGCTTGTCTCGATAAACAACACTATCACCCGGTAGCCCCACCACTCGCTTAATAAAATAACGGCTATCATTAGGTGGGAAAAACACCATCACATCACCACGTTGCGGCTCGTTTATTTCAACAATTTTGGTACCCAGCACAGGCAAGCGAATACCATAGTTAAATTTGTTCACCAAAATATAATCACCCACTTTTAAAGTAGGCACCATTGACGCTGACGGTATTTGAAAGGGTTCAACAATAAAAGACCGCAAAACCACCACTACCAATAGAACAGGGAAAAAGGATTTAGCATATTCTGCTAAAATCAATTCCCGACCAAAATTGCTCAACAACAACTCTTTTTGTTCTGCAACGTATTTCGCTAAATAATCGGTTACCGCTTGCCCTTCAATAAAGGCATGCCTAGCATTGGCAAACAAGAAATGATCAATGGTATATACCACGCCACTAAACAACGTCAGCCAAACGAGCACCAGAGAGAAATCACCATCCTTGATTAAGAATATAGATGCCACCCAAGCAAGCCACATAACGAATGTAGCCCTATAAAGCCACTCTGACCATTCCGGAACCGTTTTCACCAACAATTCATCTGCCGAAAGGTTTTGTTTGCTCTGGATGCATTGATTAAGCTGAGATTGAATTTGCGGCCTTGCAAACTTTTCTTGCAAAAACCACAACACCAAACTCACACCAGAAACAACAAACAACAGGTTATTAACCATTACTTACAATCCAATCATTATTATTTAGTTATTAGTTGATTTAAGAATCAACCTTTAGTACCGCTAAGAAAGCGCTTTGAGGTATTTCAACATTACCTACCTGTTTCATACGCTTTTTACCCGCTTTTTGCTTTTCTAACAGCTTACGTTTACGACTAATATCACCACCATAACATTTGGCTGTTACGTTTTTACGTAAAGCTTTCACTGATTGCCTAGCAACAATTTGGCCACCAATTGCAGCTTGGATAGCCACATCAAACATTTGCCTTGGGATTAACTCTTTCATTTTTTCAGTGAGTGCACGACCACGACTTTGTGCTTTATCTCTATGCACAATGATTGACAGCGCATCGACCTTATCACCGTTAATTAATACGTCTAGCTTAACTAAAGGTGCCTGCTGAAAACGTTCGAATGAGTAATCTAAAGACGCATAACCACGGCTCACTGATTTTAAACGGTCAAAGAAATCTAACACCACTTCGTTCATGGGTAGCTCATAGCTAACCGCTACCTGCTTACCCAAGAACTGCATATCTTTTTGTACCCCGCGTTTTTCAACGCACAAGGTAATAACATTACCCAAATAATCTTGGGGCACTAACATATTCGCAATGCAGATGGGTTCACGAACCTCATCTAATATACCGGGGTCGGGTAATGACGAAGGATTATCAACTAATAACACTTCACCCTGATTGGTCAACACTTGGTAAATCACCGTCGGTGCGGTGGTGATTAAGTCTAAGTTATATTCACGCTCTAGACGCTCTTGAATAATCTCCATGTGGAGCATACCCAAAAATCCGATACGAAAACCAAAACCTAGAGCATCAGAGCTTTCAGGCTCATAAAATAAAGAGGCATCGTTAAGGGTTAATTTTGCTAAGGCATCCCGAAAAGCCTCATAGTCATCTGAGCTCACGGTGAATAAACCGGCATACACCTGCGGCTTAACTTTTTGAAAACCCGGTAACTGTTCAACATCAGGTGTTTTAGTATGGGTAATGGTGTCGCCTACCGGAGCACCATGGATATCTTTAATACCCGCTACCACAAAACCGACTTCGCCGGCTCTTAACACCCCCGTCACTTCACGTTTTGGCGTAAAAATACCAACGCTATCGGCAATATGTTGCTTGCCGATAGATTTCATCATGATTTTGTCGCCTTTTTTTAGCTCACCATTCTTAACGCGAACTAGAGACACAATACCTAAGTAGTTATCAAACCACGAGTCTATGATTAAAGCTTGCAGCGCTGCTTCTGGGTCGCCTTCTGGCGGTGGGATTAATTCCACTAACTGCTCTAATAACTCATCCACCCCCAATCCCGATTTGGCACTAACAGGAATAGCATGGGCAGCATCAAGGCCAATAATCTCTTCAATTTCCTGTTTAACGGTATCCGGGTCAGCCTGTGGCAAATCCATTTTATTAAGTACCGGTAAAACCTCTAAACCCTGCTCTATGGCGGTGTAGCAGTTGGCAACCGATTGAGCCTCTACACCTTGCGCCGCATCGACAACCAATAATGCACCTTCACAAGCCGCCAGTGAGCGAGAAACCTCATAAGAAAAATCGACGTGACCTGGAGTATCGATAAAATTGAGCTGGTAAGTTTTGCCATCTTTAGCGTCATAGTTAAGCGTTACACTCTGAGCCTTAATGGTAATGCCTCGCTCACGCTCTATATCCATAGAGTCTAGAACTTGGGCTTCCATTTCTCTGGCAGCTAAGCCGCCACAGGTTTGAATAAAACGATCTGCCAGGGTGGATTTACCGTGATCGATATGGGCTATGATGGAAAAATTTCGAATTAAATCTAAGTTACTCACTCGCTAAACCATTTTAAAACTGCAACAACAGAAAATATATCGCCAACCTAAGCAATGATGAGGGCTGGCAAAATACAGTTAATTAATAATAAGCGCGGAATTTTACAGTAAAGGGGGTAATCTAGCTATGAGAAAGCCGTTTTATTAGGGGACTTGTATGCACTGCTCAAGCGCCTCAGCGACAGGACTTAACACCGCCCGAGCCTGCACACCGGCCTGAGCTCTACGAGATAAATCTGCAACCCCCACAAAGCCAGCCAGCAAACCGGCAGCTGCCGCGAGCACAATATAGCCCTCAACAACAAAGAACAGAGTAGAGACCGTCGCACACGCCAGCATAACAACCAACGGCAGCAGGTAAACCATCAAAGCCCCCCGCACTAACAAATGCTCAGGCAACTCTAACTGCACAACATCATTCACCTTAAAGCCACCTTCAGGCGCCTGATCAGCAGTGACTTTTAGCTGATTGCGACGCTGGTGGGCCGTTTCATTTAACAAACCATAGCCGCAACCCTTTTGGGCCGAACAGCTGTTACAAGTAGACTTTTGCACCGTCTCAACCCAAAGGCCATCGGACTCTACCGCAACAACTCTGCCTACCTCTGTGAGCATGCCATCAACCTGAAATTAACGTAAAGAATGCGCCGACCAGCCATTAATCAAAGCGCTAGCTAGACGAAACAATGGAAGCGGCAATACGCTCTGCCGTTGTTTGCGGGATTTCACCAACAACCGTTACCCGATAAGGCTCACCATTAAGCTGGAAAGCTCTGGAATAAGCCATCGTCGCACCACGCTGCGCCCTACCCTGAATACCCGCTGCGGGACTATTGGGATCATGCCGCTCCACAAATACCGAGAAAACCGCCAAGCCATCGGTATAGATTTGGCTTTCAATAATAGCCTGCTGCTTTTGAGGCGCTTGCGGGCTTGCTTTAAAGCCGCCAGGCACCCAAGAAACACGCCAGCCATATTGAAGGACTTTGCCAAGCTCAGGTTCTATGTGCCTCACTTGCTGATGATTAGCCTGGCCCTGAAAATCTGCCATCGACAATGGGCTATCCAAGGTGACATCAACAAACTGAAAACGCTCCAGCACTTTGTTTTCGGTGCTGTATTGAACCGCCCGTAAGAGTATACCTGTCCCTTCATCCAACGATAAACGGTGACCAAAACGGTGCTCATCTCTAGGCATAATGGCCAGCTCCACCACAGAGCGATTAGCAACCCTATCCTTTCCCACAATAGAAAAATCATAAAAGTGGGCAATGCCGCCGTCACCGTGATACTGCTCTTGCAGCAGGTGTATCAACTTATCCCCCACATGCATGCACATTGGGCCATGGCCGCGCCTAATCACGTTCATTTTACCGCTATTTAAACGCTCTAGTCTCTCGTATTCTTCACCGTCAATAAGCGCATGAAAGATACGCATTGATTGAATCGTATCAGCCTGCTCATAGGTGAATAAACCTTGGTAATTGAGCTCTCTATGGCTGCGAGACATTTTCTCCAACCATTGATTGGGGTCTGTCGACTCACCGGCATAAACCCACAATGAGGCACTGAGCAAAAAAAATATTGAGGCCAGCCCGCGTAACACCATTTATTCAACCTCGAAGCTTGCAACACGAGCAAAGTTAATCATACCTTGACCATTATTGAGAGAAGACTGCTCGGTGTGCTGGAGCATGTATCGGTTTAAGCGCTGCTCCGCTGCCAAGTCACCCATTAACACAGCACGGGATAAGCCTGTGCCTGGCGCTGAAGCATTGGAAATAGTAGCGCTAACGTTAACCGAACCCAAACTACGGCCACTAACGGTCGCTGGATACACTCGACTAGAAGCAACAGCGGGATTGCCAGTAATACCTGTTTGAGTAGCGGTTAAAGTTTGTGTACCCAGCACCACCGCAACGGCAACCGAAGCCGCAACGGCAAAACCCGCAACAGGCTTTAACCAAAAAGACTCTTTTCGAGCTTGCAACGGCTCTGACTCAGGCGCTTCATAAGCAGATTCCTGCTCAATAGCAGCAGCAACGCTGCCACTAATATCCCACTGCGTAAACTGCGGTGCTCGCCCAGCAACAGCCTCTGAAACATGGTGCATCATTTGCCATTGCTGGCCTATCTCCTGGCTCTCACTTTGTTTTAGTAAGCGCCTTAACTCCAGCTCATCTGCTTCACCGTCTTTAAGGGCCGATAAAGCCTCTCGTAACTGCTCACTCATAAAGCTACCTCTATACTCAATTTGGTTGTATCTGATTCATACATCATGATTCAAAAATCACAGTTCCGTTTATGTCTGCTCGCCATTCCTGTTAGGCAATCTGCAAACCGTCCATTTGCGCCCTTACCTGCTTATCTACCGCCTCCCTGGCTCTAAATATTCTAGATCTTACTGTGCCCACCGGGCAGCCCATGACATCAGCGATATCTTCGTAACTTAAATCTTCTAATTCCCTTAAAGTTAAAGCAGCTCGCAAATCGCCAGGCAGCGCCTCAAGGGCGCGATCAAGTACCGCCTTTAACTCAGTACCGAATAGCGCATTTTCAGGATTCTCAATGTCTTTTAGAGGAGAATCACCCTCAAAGTACTCCGCATCTTCGACATCAATATCGGCGCTAGGAGGCCTGCGACCACGAGACACTAAATGGTTTTTTGCGGTATTAATAGCAATACGATATAGCCATGTATAAAACGCACTATCCCCTCTAAAATTGGGTAATGCACGATACGCTTTGATAAACGCTTCTTGCGCTACGTCCTGTATCTCCGAATGATCACGGATATATCTAGAGATCAAACCAAAGATTTTATGCTGGTATTTCATCACCAATAAATCAAAGGCCCTCTTGTCACCTTGCTGCACTCGTTTAACGAGTTGCTGGTCAGCCTGTTGAGCGCTACTCATTACACCCCCAACCCACTGTATAAATCTTGTTTAATCGCCAAATCATCCACAATATTATTTATTTTTGTTTTCAAACGCGATACTCCTATGAGCCGTTAGCTTTCAATAAGTTCCGCTAACGTTCTGTTTAAATTCGCTTTTTTTATACACAGGCTTATACTAGCCCTAAAAACACCCTATCACGATCAAAGATAATGGCGATGGTACTGACTGCAGTCAATGCAAACAACGCCTATTTAAATTAGTTAGATTAGCGCCCAGCCTATTATGAGCAAAACCTTTCAGCACGACGTATTAATCATTGGCAGTGGCGCTGCCGGGCTTTCTCTGGCCCTGCATTTAGACCCTAAACTAAAAGTAGCCGTCATATGCAAAGGTGAGCTCAGCCAAGGAGCAACCTACTATGCACAAGGTGGCATTGCCGCTGTGTTAGATGAAGGTGACTCCTGTGACGCTCACATCAAAGACACGTTAAATGCCGGTGCGAACCTATGCCACAACGATGCGGTCGCATTTACCATAAACAATAGCTTTGATTTGGTTAACTGGCTGGTCGAACAAGGTGTTGAATTCAGCCGCAACACGGATGCGGCACAATCTTTTCATTTAACCAAAGAAGGCGGTCACAGCCACCGACGTATTATTCACGCCGCCGATGCCACTGGCAGAGCTGTATCAAATACCCTCATCCAGCGCGCCATCGAAGCCAGTAACATTGAAATTTTTGAACGGCGAGTCGCCGTTGACTTAATTACTCGTGACGGCCAATGCTTGGGCGCATATGTACTCAACCGCGACCGCGACCACGTAGAGTTATTTACCGCTAACTTTGTCGCTCTTAGCACTGGCGGCGCTAGTAAAGCCTATCTTTATACCAGTAACCCAGACGGAGCCAGCGGCGATGGCATTGCCATGGCTTGGCGCGCAGGCTGCCGCGTTGCCAATATGGAATTCAACCAATTTCACCCAACCTGCCTTTATCACCCCAAAGCAAAATCGTTTTTGATCACTGAAGCTATCCGCGGAGAAGGCGGCAAACTGCTACTCCCTAATGGCGAGCGGTTTATGCATCGATTTGATGAACGTGGCGAATTAGCACCCAGAGATATCGTTGCCAGAGCCATTGACCATGAAATGAAACGCTTAGGTAGCGATTGCGTTTATTTGGATATCAGCCATAAGTCGCCGGAGTTTATTCTGCAGCACTTCCCCACCGTTAAGACTCGCTGCCTAGAACTGGGTATAGACATCACCCGCGACCCCATCCCTGTGGTACCTGCAGCTCACTATACTTGCGGCGGGGTTATGGTTAATAAACACAGCCAAACCGACATTATCAATCTTTATGCCATCGGTGAAACCTCGTTTACCGGCTTACATGGCGCCAACCGAATGGCCAGTAACTCCCTCCTGGAATGCTTGGTTTATGGCCGCTCAGCCGCCCAACATATGATGGCAAATCTCGATCAGAAAAGAACACATGCCGAAGTACAGCCCTGGGATGAATCACAAGTAACGGACTCGGACGAGGATGTCGTCATCTCTCATAACTGGGATGAATTACGTCGATTCATGTGGGATTACGTGGGCATTGTTCGTACTAATAAGCGATTGCAACGCGCCCTAAGACGCGCGGAACTGTTGCAGCAAGAGATCGACGAGTACTACAGCAACTATAAAGTCAGCAATGATTTACTGGAGCTGAGAAACCTTGCCAAAGTGGCAGAATTGATTATCCGCTCCGCCCTAGAACGCAAAGAGAGTCGTGGACTACATTACACGCTGGACTATCCTGACTCATCCGACGAAGCCAAAGACACCATCCTGACGCCGGAAGCATAGATAAATATTCTAGATACTAGATGCTAGAAAATGCTTTAGCGCTTCGCCAAAGAACGGTTAACCGGCGATAGCTATCCTTGTCACAGCTATCCGGCAATACAATCACCGTATACTTTTGCGCTGTTAATGGATTTTTGTAACGAGCCACTGCGATAAACGACCATACCACGCTCTCATGCAGCTCAACCGCAAGCTTCTCTCCTGCCACCACTAAAAACCAGTGTCGATCTTGGTAACAAGCACTACTCGGTTGCCATTGATAAAAATGACTCACGTAGCGACGCCACAGAATAAACCCGTAAAGTGATACAGCAAGAACAATAGATACAGCGATCATCAGGGGAAGCCCCATCATCATCACTGCAAGATAAGACAGTAAGAGTAGCGCTATAAAATAAACGCTTAGGTGTTTAGAGGCTTTAAACTCAATCTCGAGTGGGGCGAACATACGTTAAAATTTTATTCACGATAGTGACCAGCTCGGCATCCTCTGGCTTGCGATGTCCAAGAAACCAAGCAAACAAGTCGTTATCTTCTGAGTCTAATAAATCTAAATAACGCTTTATATCTTGCTCATCTAAAGTTTTCAGCCTCTCTTCAACAAAAGGCCCTAATATCAAATCAAGCTCAAGCATGCCTCTACGGCTAGCCCAGCGAATACGATTAAACTCTTGGTCAGATATCATACTAAAACCTTAACTCTTTTTAAATCATAGCCACGGTAATCGGCAGCTACCTGCAAAGTGGCGCATTATAACGACATGCCAAGCTCAGTGACAGTGGTATCTAGCCAGCCGTGCATATTGCTCGTAGAATGTGATCCTCTATTCACCAATCATCAATAGTTAATGTATGCACAATCATTGGAAACCGTTCTTTTCACTTGTTAGCCAGCCCCAAGCATCAGGAGCAGCACCAACAAATTATATAGCCCCACTGATCCATTACGGGCTGCTCAACACAGTAGGCGCAGATGCCGCCAAGTTTATACAGGGGCAATCGAGCTGTGATATCCGTGAGGTGAGCCTTAAAAAAGCGCAATATGGCTCATTTAGTAACCCTAAAGGCCGCTGCTTTGCCAATTTTTTAATTTCTCAAAGCTCTGCTGATAGCTTCCTATTACGAATTCGTGACGATATTTCCAACACGACTCAACAAACACTCGCTAAATATTTAGCTTTTTTTAAGGCCGAGCAAAACCCATCAGAAGACTATCTCTGTTTTGGCCTAAAAGGTGATCAAGCGATACAAAACCTCAGCCAAATTTTTGATGAAGTGCCCAAGCAAACATTAGCGAGCAGCCAACAAAACAACAACCACCTGATTTGTATCGACCCTGAGAATAAACGGTATGAATGCTGGGTAAAAAATAACGACCTGGAAACGCTCTGGCCCATTTTGAATAAAAATATCCCTTTGGTCGATAACATCTATTGGGAGCTAGACACCGTTCGCTTAGGCCTAGCTGAACTATCATCAAGTACCATAGACATGTTTATCCCGCAAATGCTTAACCACCAAAAAACGGGCGCCATTAGTTTCACCAAAGGCTGTTTCACCGGCCAAGAAATCATTGCCCGCATGCAATACAAAGGCAAAGTGAAAAGGCGCTTATATCGAGTAGAATTCTCCAGCTCTGCTATTATTAGTGCTGGTGCAGAACTCTTCATCCAGAACAAAGCTCAAGCCATAGGTAATGTGGTTAATATTTGCCCTATAGTACAAAATGAAGTCGATGAACAACATCAATTTGAAGCGCTAGCCGTGTTAACCCACGACGCCAGTGTGGAACAACAGTTATTTTTATCTGACGGTTCAACCGTTTCGATAAGCTTATTAGCGTTACCTTACTCACTAGATAACGTAGCATCATAATATTTTATTAAGTCAGTAACAGGACGCATCATGAGTGATATTACCCAACAAGTCCGCGATGAAATTTTAGAAGCAATCGCTAACGATAAAATTGTACTTCCAACGCTGCCTGAAGTAGCCCTTCAAGTAAGAGAGACCGCTGCAGATCCCAATGTTGATGCCCAAAAATTAGACGCCGTCATCAAAAATGATGCAGCCCTTACCGCCAGAATCATTAAAGTCGCTAACAGCCCGCTGCTTAGAGCGCGTAACCCCATTGAAGATTTAAAAATGGCCGTGATGCGCTTGGGCATAGACTACACGGCTAACCTGGCAACCGGCCTAGCCATGCAACAAATGTTTCAGGCCACATCCGATACTGTTGATGCCTATATGCGTGACGTATGGACACGCAGTACAGAAGTTGCAGGTATCAGCCACGTACTGTGTCGTCACTACACCAGCTTAAAACCAGATCAAGCAACACTTGCCGGCCTAATACATAAAATTGGCGTACTACCCATTCTGACCTACGCCGAAGATAACCGTCGCCTACTAAAAGACCCTGGCGTATTAGACGAGGTAATAAACAGCATTCACCCCCAGATTGGTCAAAAGATTTTAGAAACCTGGGATTTCACTCCTGAGCTACAAATAGTCCCCGAGCAGCACATCAATTTTGATCGAACCGCCGCTGAAGTCGACTATACCGATATTGTTATGGTTGCCAATCTTCAAAGTTACATCGGCACTGATCATCCGCTCGCACAAATGGATTGGACGCCCATCTCAGCATTCCAGCGTTTAGGCCTAGACCCAGAGGTGAATGCCCACGAAGCTGAAGACCTGTCGGCCGACATGGAAGCGGCAATGGCATTCCTTGAATAATCACTGCAAACTTTTATAGTAATAGCTCACTTCATTAATTCACCACAATAAAAAAGGAGCATAGCTCTTTTTTATTGCCTAAAAGACACCCCCAATTAAAACAAGCTTTTTTGCAAATTGGGTAGCTGCCAATCAACCGTTTGCTTGCCGGTCTTTTTAAGGTAATTATTAGCCTGCGAAAATGGCTTACTACCCAAAAAACCTCGGTACGCTGACAAAGGTGATGGGTGAGCAGATTTTATCAAAAAATGTTTATTAGCATTGATAAGATTTTCTTTTTTTTGCGCAAATGCGCCCCATAAAAAAAAGACTAAACCTTCACGCTGCTCGCTCAATTTACTGATAACACTGTCGGTAAATTTCTCCCAACCTTGGCCTTGATGAGCCCCGGCATTACCCTGTTCTACCGTGAGCGTTGCATTTAACAGTAATACACCCTGCTCTGTCCAAGACTTCAAATTACCGCACTCAGGCATTGGCACGCCGCAATCATCGACCAGCTCTTTATAAATATTCTTCAATGATGGTGGAATAGCCACCCCCGATGGTACCGAAAAACTCAAACCATGTGCCTGGCCAGCGCCGTGATATGGATCCTGCCCAATAATCACAACTTTTACGCTTTCAAAAGGGGCGCTATTAAAAGCATTGAAAATGTTTTCTTGTGGCGGATAAATGACCTTACCCGATTTTTTTTCACGGCGTATAAAATCACATAAGGACACAAAATAACTTTGCTTAAATTCTTCGTCGAGTACCTGCAACCAAGAAGGTGAAAGAGTAATATCAGTATCAAATATTTCAGGCATATAAATTCACAGGATTAAACAGGCTGCATCTCTAGTTTGTTACTAACGGCCTCTACTATCAACTGTAAATCATTAATACGAACAGGCTTACCTACGAAACCATCCATGCCAACCTTGCGACATAAATCCATTTCATCCGACATGGTATTGGCCGTTAACGCATAAATACTAATATGCTGATCAACTTCCTGCTCTCTAATAGCCTTAGTTGCTTCATAGCCATCAAGAACAGGCATATGACAATCCATGAATATCATATCGTAGGGAAATTGCTTCCACATTCTGATGGCTTCTCTGCCATTGGCGGCAACATCCACCGTGCAGCCTAATTTTTGCAACATACGCACAGCAACTTTTTGGTTAACAACATTATCTTCAGCCAATAATATCCTTAAGTGTCGCAGTATCTCTGGAGCCACTTTTTCTTCAGTAGCCATATTGGAGAAAGGTGTAACAAAGTTTTTATCAGAGGCATCATCACCTTGCTGTTTCAATACCAGTAAATCACACAAACTCTGGCGCAGCTGCAACTCTTTCACCGGCCGAGACAGGTAACCATCTATACCTGAGGCTTTTAAACGCTGGCCTTGGTCATCCTGCTTAGAAGCCAATACCAAGATAACCATTTTGGGGTACCGAGTACGTAACTCACTAGCCCAATGAATAACCTCCGACTTGCCTAAGCACTCATCAATTATCAATACATCAAAATCAGTCGGGTGGCTATCGAGTATATCTACCGCCTCATCAATGGTGTTTCGGTAAAACGTATTTTCACTCCAGTTAAGACACCACTGCTTAGTAACTTGATACGTCCCAGTAATATCGGCTACAACAAGTAAATTCGCAGCGTTTAATAAAGAAAGGTCGGGGTCAATTGCCTTTTGCAGCGGTTCACCGGTGGCTAAATCCAGTATCAATGAGAAAGTTGATCCCTGGGTTGACTCACTCTCAACCGATAGCTGCCCGCCCATTAATTGCGTTAGTAAATAAGAAATACTGAGCCCTAAACCCGTGCCGCCATACTTCCTCGTGGTTGAGCTGTCTGCCTGGGTAAACTCCTCAAAGACATGCTCCAGCTTATCTTGAGCGATACCAATACCACTATCGTGCACCGAAAAGCGAACGTAGTCTTTGCCATCAACGGAATTAGCCTTACTAAGCTCCACCAAAACCCCCCCTTCACTGGTGAACTTAATCGCATTACTAATAAAGTTCATCATAACCTGGCGAATTCTTCCAGGATCACCCACTACCCACTCAGGAACATCACTATGGAGGTACAGCTGTAAATAAATCGATTTTTCCATCGCGTTGATACGCATCAC
Source organism: Pseudohongiellaceae bacterium (assembly GCA_051277005.1). Taxonomy (GTDB): domain Bacteria; phylum Pseudomonadota; class Gammaproteobacteria; order Pseudomonadales; family Dasaniaceae; genus Dasania. The sequence continues at coordinate 19,915 of JBNMPS010000003.1, read as the reverse complement.
ATCAAGTAAGTCTTCAAAGCTATCACGTACGTTAAAGACAATAGGCTCCAGCTCCATCTTGCCCGCTTCAATCTTAGAGAAATCCAAAATATCATTAATAATCGTGAGCAGATACTCCGCCGAACTCTGCACCGTGTTTAGGCTATCTCTTTGTTCATCATCAAGCTGCGTACCCGACAGCAGTGAAGACATGCCAATAACACCATTCAATGGCGTACGGATTTCGTGACTCATCGCCGCTAAAAACTGCGACTTTGACCGAGCAGCTTGCTCGGCCTGATCTTTGGCTATGGTTAGCTCTTTGGTCCGCTCATCTACCCGCTGCTCTAAAAGGTTATGGGAACCGATCTGTGCGCTCCCCCTATCCTGTACCTGTTGCAGCATCTTGTTGAAAACTTTAGATAACTGACCAATTTCATCGCCGCTCGTTACCGGTACCCTAACGGTGTAATCACCTTGATTGGACACCCTCTCAGCAGCTTCAGCTAAATTTTGAATAGGTTTAATAAGAATACGTTGAAACCAAGTAGCCATCAGCACGGACGCGCTAATAGCGAGAAGGCCTATAAATAGATTCGAAAAGATCGTGGTTCTAAGGTTTTGATAAACCGGTGACATATCGTAGCGGAGTAATATAGTGCCTACTTTGTCATTATCTAATTCGATGTGCTGATATAAGCTAAGATAAACACCCTCTTCATAATAACCGGGCTTTTTGACCCCGGGCACAATCATTGCCTTTACACCGGCACGCTGATAATCCGCAAACGGCTGATCTTCACCGTTGTATATGACAGCCATAACCATGCTGGAAAGCAGCTCTAAGGATTTGAGGGAGTCACGGGAACTAAAAGGCTCATCAAAAACAATAGCCGCCGTATTATTACTCCCCACCACCTTGGCATGGCTCTCTAAAAGATGCCTTACTTCCTCTTGACTTTTCTGGTAGTCAAAATGGATACCCGCTAGAGTAACCAACAATATTGCCAGGGAGGTTGTAACAACAATCAGCATATTTAGCTTTAACGCAACACTGCGACCGCTTTTATTCCGATTCATTAACCCTATTCCAACCCTTGAGGCATAATGCCTTCATCATTATTTGAATGCCACTTGGCCTTAATAAACCTAATCCTTCGGTTAGTATAGCTAATCTTTAACGTCTATCGAGCGCTTTACCATTTGGCGAAGAAAGCGCTTAAAAAACCGCCCTCCCAGGCATCAAATTTATAAGTAAGCATATGATTTTAAAGACTAAATAACACCACCTTTATTTAAGTGGAACACATCGTCAATAGCAAGCGTTTATAGCGCAAGGTTTCATCAATATACTTTTTTATGAGGACTTAATCATAGCGATACATGGCAGAGATTTATTGCCGCTGCTATTATTCAACAACCCTTAAGGAAAGAGTTATTTGGAGCCCCCTAAGGAGATCTCGTCCAGGTCTTGTTAGTTAAAAATACTCTACGGAGAGGGTATATACCCTCTCCGTTTTTTACACCTACAATATAGCAAAACCGTACTATTCCCCCGCACTACCCCCCATACAATTAGGTGAATCTGGTACCTGGCCCTGCCACTCTACTGGCGTGTAAGTATGAATTGCCAAAGCATGAACCTCACCCTGTAGCTCCTCAGCCAAGATCTTATAAACCTGCTGATGCCTTGCAACGCTGCGTGTGCCATCAAAATCATCAGATACAACAACTAACTTAAAGTGCGTCTCTGAATTTGCAGGCACACTATGCATATGGCTTTCATTAACGACTTCAAGGTGAGAAAGGGTAAAGGCTTGGGCTAATTTATGCTCAATGGATTCCTGAATAGACATACTGATATTTACCAATAAAAATTAGATTATATCAGTGAACCTTACGAATATAATATTTACCTTTATCATAAAACTCTATCGAGTCTTCGAGACTATCACGAGGTATCGGGCGACAAATAAAATAGCCTTGCCCATAATGACACCCTAATGCATTCAACTCGTCTATTAGGCGGTAGCCTTCTATACCTTCGGCCGTCACTTTCAAACCTAAATTATGCGCTAGCTGTATCGTCGACCTAACGATAATTTGATACTGCTCATCGTTCAACATTTGATCGATAAATGTTCTGTCTATTTTGAGCGAGTCGATAGGCAAGCTTTTGAGATAAGCCGAGGACGAATAAGGGCGTAAGCAGGAGCGGACGCTTTCGTGATTCAACTACCGTTTTTAGGTCTAATAGGAATAAACCAAGGCGCTAATAAGGTAATCACAAAAATCGACATAACACCGCTAATCAACAACGATAAACCGACTAAGGCTCCCAAATCTACAATCGGCCGAAATTCTGAGAATAATAAGGCAATAAAGCCAACACTAAATACTATCACGTTGGCAATAATAGAACGGCCAGAATAAGTGATAGCAGTATTGAGCGCATCATCTAGTGCCAGCCCCTGACTTAAGCCGTGACGAGTTCGCAATAAATAGTGTACGGAATAGTCCACAATACCCAAGATAAGAAAAGAAATAATAGCCGTGCCAATATTCAGTTCAATATCAAACAAGGTCATTGCCGCATAGTAACAAATGACTGTCACAAGCAGCGGTAAAGTTCCCAAAACCCCAAGTCTCAATGACTTCATCCATAAGGACATAACCAACACAACACAAATAAAAGCTAATAGAATACTTTGCAACTGACTGCTAATTAATTCATCTAGTACCGCTGTCCACACAACCGGGCTTCCCGCCAGTTTGTAACTCATTGATTCTGGAATATTCGTTTCCATCCAAGGTCGCAATTTATCTAAGAACACTTGGTAGTCACTGGCAACGGTTGTATTCATCGTATAAAGCAATAGAGTTTTAGAGAAATCCTCTGACAATACGTTAGTCAAATCAGACCCTCCACCATTTTCATACAACAGTATAGATTGCCGAATAATATCCTTGCCGGCAATTTCTACTCGGTATTCCTCTCCCGAATCAGGGTCTTTATCAATAAAGACTTCCGTCTCCTTAGGTAAACGGTTGTAGCGCTCATCCATATTATTTAAAACAAGATTAATTCGTCGCACATAACGAGCAACCGAATAACTATAGGTAATGTTTTCCTGTTGGTGAATAAACTTTTCCAAGCGATCAATAAACTCAACTGCTTGCTGTGTTAATGCACCGCTTTCCTCTCCGGTATCAACTTCAATCCATCCAGGACTAGTCCCAGCAATGTGTGAGTTCACAAAGCTATCGGCAATACGATAAGTATTATTTTTAGCAAAATAACCGCTACCCATATCATCAATACGGACCTGAGTTGCCAAAACAATTAGTGCGCCCAAAATGACCATAAACCCGGTAATAAAGGCACCTCGATGAGCCATAACAGGACGAATGGCTTTCAGTAGTAATTGGCTAATCAGTGGCTTTCGATTGGATTTTTCAGCTAATTGAGCGAGCTTTTTATCGCTGACTAATGATAACCAGGCTGGAATTAATAACAGTGAAATAATCATGGCAACAAACATACCAAAGGACATGCTAATACCAAAATTACGTAAATTGCTGATAGCTGAAGTAGTCGACAAGGTAAAGGTAATGCAAGTGGTTACTGTGGTTAAGATAACCGGGGAGGCCATTAAACGCATAGTCGCTGCAACGGCTTTTTGCTGATTTTGTTGCTGATCACGCTGGTAATAGTATTCTGACATAACGTGAATAGCATCAGAGGAACAAATAGTAATCAAAAAGACGGGTAATATGGAGGTGATTAAATCCAATGGTATGCCAACTAACGCCATAGCGCCGAGCGTCCAAACCGTACACATAATGACATTAATCATTGGAATGACCACGCCAAGAAAAGTGCGGAAAAAGGCCAATAGAACGACACTAACCAATACCAGCACCAATGGAAATAATGTCCCCATATCCCGATCTAAAATTTTCTTTTGCTCAGCAAAAAAAACAGGTGTACCCGCAATATAAATTTCATCGCTGAATTCTGGATGGGAGGACTGGTAGTCCGCAACCATTTTATTCACCTTATCGTAAGCTCGCAGGTGACCGATGGCATCGGTTTCAAGCACACTGATTTCAGTCACAATGAGGCCAACTTTTTCTGATGGGTCAATAATACCATTTAGCATCAATTCATTATTTTTTACCGCCCGTGCAATACGGTCGATGACCACACTCGCAGAATCAACGGTGATTGCTGCACGCAAGGTACCATCAGCTTCAAGAAATACGTTTTCTGATGCCGATAAACCAGCCAATTCACGCACAGGGTCAAGGCGCTCAGCTAATACCTGAAGATAGTGTTTGTCTTGCGGGTTAATGGACCATTGTTGAGCGTCTATCGCTAACGCACGAACCAGATAAATATCGTTTTGGTTCAGGCCCGAGTCAGTTATTTCTTTCAGTCGAGTGCCCAATTCATTTTGTTCAGGATAACGCTGCTGTATTGCGTTTAACTGATCCAAATCACTGTCATCAGCTACATTGAGTGTTTTGACCTGTTCCGTTAGCTCAAAAATTGCCTGTAAGCTGCTCTGATTTAAAATACCTTCCTTATTGTATAGTGCGATTAATATCGAATCGTAAGTTCCGGTAAAGTCTTGGCGCATCTCAAACAGGCTACTACGGGCGGGGTGATCCTTGGGAAGCAGATAAGGGTTACTATCTTCCGTTAAATAAAGGGTCATATACCCGAGGAACACAGTTATTCCTACCAAAAACATCAAAATACTTTTGGGGAATTGTTGCACAAACTTGAGATAAGCTGTCATGATGAAGCCTGCTTTATCAATAGGTGTAAAAAAATTATTTTGTCCTTTCAGGTATATCGTTTGATTGAATACCGCGTTTTAACGAGCGCTGATTAATTTTTTCCTCACTGATGTCAACGTTATACACGGTACTTAGAAAAAGCATTTCAGACTGTTTGTTTTTTTCTATATCCGTTGCTCGCGATTTAGTGATGGTCCAAATATCCTGAAGATTATCGACGTCAATAGTTTCTTGGGTTTTGAACACAATTCCTTTGGCATTAAAGTAATGCTGCTGCAAAACAATATGGCGCTGCTTATCAATCCAGACATGCGTTTTGTAGTACCCTGTTTTACTAATTACCGCTTGGTTAACAGGAATGCGCTCGATGCGCCATGCGCTACGATCACCAATAGTTTCTTCTGCAAGTAGAGTATTGTCATAATCTTTCACGCGAATATTATCCAAATCAGAATAATTAAATACCGAACCCATAAACGACCCCCGCTTATCGTTGGAACCAATGCGTCGCGTTTTTCTAAAAGCCGGTAGATACATCCATTGGTCATCAGCTTTACTCTGCTCTTCATCGTAATTAGTAATTAAAAAAGAAACGCCGCGCACATCCGATGGGGAGTGAAATGACATCAATGCACGCTCTTCGCTGTCATTAATGTCTTTTTGCAGCATGTAAAACGCTCGTTCCCGCACCTTCTTCTTGCTATCAATTAATCGCAAAACTACTGTGCTCACATAGGAATATCCATCGTTACGATCACGAGCGGTTTGTAGGATACTGTCAGCGCTTGGTTGAGCTGGACTCACACCTGACCAAAACAGCATGCCCACCAAAAAATACACTCTCATCATTTACTTCCTCATTAAAATATATAAGCCGCCGACAGCCACAGGCGATCTTTATTGTTAAACTGACCAAAAAAATTCACGGTATCGCCCTCTAACATATCTAAGTGTGCGCGAAATTCCCAGGATTGATAGGGACGGTAACTCGCTTTTATTTGATAAAGTTGACCACTGCCAGCATCTTCACTATGACTTAGCGCTAAACGTAAGTTCATATTGCCAGAGAGTAAGGTCGTATCCGCGGATAAGGTATAAAACGGCTCTCGCTTTTCCACCGCTAAATTACTACGCCAATCTTGAATAAAGTGATCCGTCATCTGAGCAGTGAACAGCCAATCTTTATGCAGATAATCTAGCCCTACTAACCACTGCAAAACATCATGATTGACGACATCACTACTTTGCGTATTAAAGGCGCGCTGATCGAACCAGGCCCATTCATTACGAAAAACCCAATCGTGAATGGGACGAGCAAGGCTTAGCCCCAACATCGTTTCTTTTTCATATAACAATGTTGCGCCGCGGGTTGATAGCTCGACAATCGGCGTGTCGGCATAGCCACGGAATGCGTAAAAGGCGATATCAGTACCTGCAACAAAACCTTCAGCTTTAAACCCCCACTCGCTATCATCCGTATCACTTTCAGCAAGGTTCGGGATGTTTGCGTTAAATTCACTACCCTCTGGCGGGATCTGATTGGGTTTTGTATCGAGTATCCACAGAGATTGTAACTGCCAACCCTGAACATCAGTCTCAACACGTAACATGGGTAAGCTGATGCGGTATTCATCAATATCAAAGAGCACAAAATTCTTTAAGTCCAATGGATTAATAACATCGGTAATACGTAAATCATCAGCTTGCCCCCAAACTACTTTTTGAAAGCCCAAAGACACATCGTAGTCCGTGAAACGCCACTCAAAATAGGCTTCGTCCAGCCATAAACGGCTTCGGTACTCTTCTTTCGCAGCATTACTATATTGAGAATGTAAATCGTAAACCGCATCATATTGCCATTCACCATTAACACGCACGCCAATACGTTCTCCGTTGTATTCCGCTTTCAAACCAACGGCATTGACTTGTGTCGTTAATCGATCTTCTCCGGATAAACGCGTCGATGTAGTGGTAGACAAACGTTTTTCCAGATACCACTCATTGGCCCAGGTTGCTGGGGTGATCGCGATTAAAAAAAAACATATGGCCGTGATTGCTAGGTACCGCATCCAAAACCCCCATCAATGACGATCCCTTGTGCCGTGATCATGGACGCAGACGGGGAGGTTAAAAAAAGAATTGTATCGGCTACATCAGCAGCAGTGATTAAAGCTCTCAAAGGTATTTTTTTCTTGATTTGCCGTAATAATGTTTTCACAGGTATACCGAGCAGTGCCGCCTGGTGTTCCAATCCCTTGAGCAACATGGGTGTCTCCACCCAACAGGGCAATACCGCATTCACCGTAATTCGACGGCTAGCCAAATCCAACGCCAGCCCCTTGGTTAAACCTAACAACGCATGCTTGGAGGCTACGTAAGCCGTATTATTCGCTTTACCAGCACGCCCAAGTATTGAGGAGACAAACACGACTCTACCTCCATCACTAATAACATTGACAAATGCGCTTAATAAACGCTGTGTAGCATGGAGGTTAGTTGCTAATATTTGGTCCCATGTAGCATTTTCTGTAATATCATGGTCCCGGTCTATGCCATGACTAATCACTATGTGGTCGATGGTTTTCACCGTGTCTATTAGCTGATTAAATGCTTGCGTGCATTGTTCTCGATCCGTCAAATCCAAAGCCAACAGCGATAACCGCTGTCGGGCTTGTTCTGCACAATCGGCATGTAATGTTTGCAAGAGTTCTTGATTAAGATCAATGGCAACAACCTCAAAATCCGTCTGCGACAAATATTTATCTACCGTCGCCGCACCAATACCACTGGCAGCCCCCGTAATAATAACTTTTTTTATCGCGCGATTACTCAACTGAAAAAACCCATACTGTCAATGTATACTCATCCTTTAAAACGTTTCTCATCGCCATCCAGAATGCCGTCCTCATTGCGATCAATGCCTATGCGTATTCCCGAACCAGGAGGAACACAGGTATAAGTGATCGTATTATTTTTGTTGTGGCTAATCAGACTTCGTATTCCATCATCTGAAAACCCAGGCGCATCATGACGGTCTGTAATAAACTGCCCACCAGCCAACATTACGGCTCCCATTGTTTTTCCATTAACAAAGGCTTTCACTACTAAATCACATTCAGGCCGAGGAGTGATTACCCCAGCACGCTCTATCATCAAATTAATGCGTGCGTGTACTTCAGTATCATGGTAATTTTTAGCATTCAACGTCACTTGCTGACCGACAATGGGTGCCATTTCTCCTATCATTGATAAAGCAAAGTCAACAACATCCTGCTTGTTACTTTCTGAACTAAAACCAAATTGATTAAAGTCAAGCGTCAAAAACTCACTAACGGTATCAATTGATCCATCAGGCATATAACCAAAACCTCGAATTTGATCACCGGTATGGGGATAGCCATCATTGGGGTTACCCGTGCTACCAAACATGCCAACTTTTTGATACAAGTTACGCATATGTGGTGTTTTGAAGTTTTCATCTAAACCAAACCCCTCAACAGCCATTCCACCTGATGTACCGAAATTCCCAGCCGCTTCATCAACGGTGTGACAATCATTACAAGCCGCAAGCCCTGGCCCAGTGCTTAATTCATTCATAAATACAGTACGCCCGTTGCTTTGACTTGGCGTTAAGCTGTTATCCAAACGACGAATCGGACTCGGCGGATACGTCAATTGAAGTGCAAAGTCAGTAAACTTTTGCATCTGCCTATCGTTTAAAGGCCCTTTTCTGCCTAATAGCCCCGGAAAAGCGACATTAAAATCCTCAAATGCTTGCTCTTCGAGTGTTTCGTTGGCGTCGTGTGAAGCGCCAGTGCGATCTCCCCGCCAGTGCATGGGTCCATTGCCCTTTAAACCTCTCAAACTTTGCGTTGTCATTGGGCCTTTCATAGGATTAAAAAAGGGTTTGGTGAATTCGGGGAAGAGATCAAATAAGGGGACATAAGGATTTGGATTGGCTACCGTCGCCCCGTTAGGATTACCTAAATCCCAAGCAAGATGATCCATATCACCAAACACATGGCAACTGGCACAAGAAACATCACCACGACTGGAGCTAATATTGGCATTGTATAAAAATTTTCGGCCTTGAATAATGTTAGCCGGCTCTGGGTTGTACAGTGTGTAATGCTTTTCTTCTTTGAAGCGCTTGGTATCAATGACAGATATTCCATTATCAAAACGTGTCATGACATACAGCTTATTACGCGCGCTATCCAAGGCAAGTCCACTAGGACCTCCGCCAGATACGTTAAGTTGCTGATGACGTCTTGGCTTAAATGAATCCTCGTTTAATTTTTTTGTTTTAAATCGTGAAATTTTATTCGAACCAAATGCAGCCAGATATAAGTATTTGCCATCATCAGAGATAACCATATCTGTTGGTATTGATACACTACGACGTTTTTCCCACAATGTGCCTACGGGCTGATCATAAGAGGTAATATGTTTATTAAGATTACGTGGCTTTACTTGCCCTTCTTTAATAATGGTAATGCGGTTCTCAATAAAGTTACCTTTTACGCTTTTACTCGTTGAGGTTGAATCGCCCTCAAAGCGTTTGTGATTAAGTGCTTCCGTATTAGACACATAGAGTGTTTCATCTAAAGGATGAACCGCCATATTAAATAATGTCGTGCCAACTTGACTGTAAGATGCAATCTCTCTCGGAATCTCTGCGTTAGCATCAATGACCAATACATCTTTATCTGGTAATGAAAACCGCACCCGATCACTCCAGACTTTCGGGGGTTCTCCTGTCAGACTATTGCCGGGCCCCATCCAGTTAGCACCATCAAACTTCACAATTAAACTGGTGGCTGCTGCAGCTTTCCCGTTAATGGTATGCTGTGGGGACGGTTTATCCAAACCACCATTTGGCAAATCGGGCTGAATCGTTGTCGTTTGGTTTCCTGAATGAAATATTGCAGCAAATACTTTAGAACCATCTTTATTGACGGCCAACGCTCTAGGGGTATCACCAAATAGTTGAATAATCGTTAGCGGATCGCCGGTTAGACCATTGCCTATATTATTGGTATCAAAAACCCAAACATCAGCACGGCCAAGGCCGGCGGTTTTGAGCTGTGGATTATAAGGTACATTTTGTCCCCGATGAGCGGTAGTAATAAAAGCCCGGCTACGATTTCGTCCTGCAAATACAATATCTCTGGGCTCATCACCTATGAGCAATGTTTGATTAACATACGGCTTGCCGCGTTTATCAAAGCGAACAATGCTGACACTGTCCGACAAGTGATTGACAACCCATACTTCATTTTTATTACGCACAGCAACCGATACTGGCTCCATACCGACAGAGATTGAATGGAGATGCTTGAGGCCATGTTTCTTAACCGCAAAAACTTCCAAACGATTATCAGGCGTGTTAACGGCGTAAAGCGTGCGCTTATCTAACGAAAGTGTAATAGGTGTAACATGAGCACTTTCAAATGCAACAAACGATTCTGAATCACTAGCAAAAACCAATGAAGAATAAGATAAGATAAAATAAAAAAAACTTGCCGAGAATAACTTAACCATTCTAATTTTCCCTATTATTGTGTGTTTTATTATTGTGTATTTAAAATTTTATTTAGCCGTCTGTTTAAAGCGACTCAAGCTACCTTTTACAAAAAAATTATCCTACCGCGTCTCATTTTTTTGTGTTTTTTAATCTCAATTTATTTATCACTTATGTGACTAACAAAAGATCTAGGCACATCAATAACTTTTGCAGATTTTCGTAATTCAAATATCGTTGTTAAATCAAACAAAGACAGAGTAAAAAAGGCCTTAAATCAGTCCGCCTTCTTACCCAAGGGCCAAGCCCCCGTTCACATGGAGAATTTCTCCCGTGATGTAATGGTTTTTAGGGTCCGCTAAAAATAAAACCGCACGGGCAATATCATCGGGTTCACCCAATCGCTTAGCCAACAAACGTTGTTTTAGCGCTTTTTCATACTTCTCTACAACATCAGCGGCCATAGCGGTTTTGATAACGCCCGGCGCTACTGCATTAACCCGTATCCCCTTACTAGCCACTTCGACCGCCAAGGCACGGGTAAAGGATTCTACAGCGCCTTTAGACGCCGCATAGTTACACTGACCTTTATTGGGTTTACTGGCAGAAATAGAAGATAAATTGATAATGCAACCCTGCCGAGCTGGCAGCATGAGTTGTAGTGCGTATTTGCAGAATAGCATGGTGCCGACCACATTGGTGTCCAGTACGCTACGCATATCGTCTATCGACATGGTCGCCAGTAAACCATCACGAGTTTGCCCCGCATTATTGACGACTAGGTCTAAACGCTGAAAGCGTGTACTGATTTTTTCATAAAATAGGCTCACAGCCTCTTCATCGGCCACATCACAACGCTCTGCTAAAACCTCTGCACCCAACGATTCCAAAGACAGCTGTAACTCTCTGGCCTCAGCTTCTTGGTTGCGATAACAAAAGGCAATATTGTAGCCCGCATGAGCCAGGGCCTGAGCAATACTGTAACCAATGCCACGGCTTGCGCCGGTGACAAGAGCAAGGGGTTTTGTCGTTGTAGCCATTACATCGACTCCGCTGTTTTATATTCTGCTAGCGCTAAACCGTGCTCAGCCGCTAGCTGCATAATTGTTTTAACTTGTTGCTTGGTAATATTACCGTAGGAGTAATGCCCCTGATAATTGGACAAGCCTAAAACAACCGTTTCTGCCATACAGGCATACAGTTGTCCTGTCTTCAGATAAGCCCGCGCGCGCGGGTCCAGGCTTTCCCCATTGGGCGTATTGACAATGCCGCCACGGAGGCATTGGATATCGGGTCGTTTAGCCAATAAAGTTTCGGATATGTTGTAAGGCACAGCAATATCACAGATCAAGACATTGGTTTTCAGATGCTGATCTTGAATAAAATCTTCCGAGGAATTCGCAGCGCAGACGAGTAGGTCAGCTTGTTTAAGGTCATCTAAATTTTCGGATACCTGGATAGGTCTTGCAGCCTCTGGCAGGTGTTGTTCAAACCAGGCGTAAACAAGTTTCCCGCACGAGGCTTGTTTCAAAAAATCGTCTTGTAGCCAGTTATTTTGCTCTGCATAGGGACGCAATACCTCGACCAAACCCTGTTGCTGCTCTGGGTGTTGAGCCATTTCATTGAGTACGGTGGCATACACGAGCTCTGCTGTTTTCAGCACACGCTGAATAGACCCCATGCGACCACTACCGACCAAGAGCAAGGAGGTACAGTATTCAGCCAGTAACGTGCTGTATACCGAGCCGATATTACCCGCCGCACCAATCACAGCGGCATGTTTAATACTAAGCTCATGCTCGGTAATAGACGCTTCGATGGCCTCAGCAGCCATGGCTACCGTGAGTGCATTACCCGTAGTCAAGTGGATGCCGGAGGTCTCCACTGCTTTGGCATTGTTGGTGACAATGGAGGTAAACATACCCAAACCGGCAATACGACAGCCATCTTCTCTGGCCATGGCTAAACGTTCATCAATCGCACTGCGAATGGTATCCAGCTGATTGGTCGCCATCATCTCGTCGATTTGCTGTGATGTAGCATTAATCGGGTACAAGATAAAATCCACACTCTGTCCTTGACGAGAGCGAATTCTCACTGGAGCAAAGGGAGCAACTCTCCGATCAAAGGATAAACGATTCAATAGCAGTGCTGTTTGGCTATCCGTTAAATGGGCCAGAGATGGGTCTACCTCTTTAATCCACTCGCTGGAAATCAAGTGGTTAATAAAAGCTACTTTAACATCCGCTTCGCCAACGGCAGGGACTATACCTAAATGGCTATATCCGGGCCGATAGTCCGTGGGTTCACGCTTCAATGCTTGTGAGTCATCCAGTAAATGAGCCAATAAATAACCTGTATCTTGATAACGCAAGGCCAAACACAAGATTTCTAAGCCGCTGACTAAATACTGAATATTAGCGTCCGTCAGCTGAATACTCGGCTCGATACGTACGACCCGACCACTGCTGGCGGGCGGAGCGACGCGAATGCCCCAGCGGGCTAAAAGACACCCGCTCAGTAGATATCCGGTGGCCTCTTGATAGTCCATTGTTTTAATCAAAATCGAGGCACTATGGCTTAAGTCTTGAAGCTCAAGCCCATATAATAAGCCCTTGCCTCTAACATCCCGAATAATATCCGGGTAGGCTTGATGCAGTTCACGCAAAGCCTGTCCCAGAGCCTCTCCCCGCTCACCTACCCTTGAGAGCAATGCCTGATCATTTTCGGATAAGAGCTCGACAAATGTATCGGCAATTCTGGCAGACCAGTCGTCTTCACCAAAAGTAGAGCTTTGGATCATATCAAAGCCATCGGCATAGCGACTTGCACGAATAGCCACAACACCAATCTTGCTGATACCTCCACCCAAGCCCTTAGACAGCACAACATAGTCGGGTTTCAAACCAATTTGACTGCCCGCCAAGAAGCTCCCACAACGCCCACAGCCAGACTGGATTTCATCGGCAATTAATGGACAGTTAAGACGTTCGCGGGCCCTATGTAAACGTTCCGCATCGGCTTCGCTCAAACAATAGACGCCACCTTCACCTTGTACAGGCTCTACTAGAATGGCCGCAATCAACGGTAACTCAATTTTTTGTACACGAATTTTCCCGCCCTGTTTTTTAACCCCTAATACATAGGCACTGGCATCCTCTTTCAAGCGTTCAATCGCTTCGTCCGTTAATTCTGCTGGTGTAAAAAAATGTGTATTTAAACCAAAACGCCGAAACGGATGACGATACATCGTTCCGTGTGTCAATTGAATGGAGGTATTGAGCTTGCCGTGAAACGCGTGTTTTAAGGCAATAAATAGTGGGGCTTGATTTAGTTTGGTATGATTCCACTGATGTAAACTATCAAGCTTTATTACTATGTCGTCATTGAGTAACTGTGGGTGATCTTCCAGAATAGCCTCATCAATCTGCCAATCTATACTGGTATCAGTATTTTCCAGAGTACGCTTTAATTTTTCTTGTAATTGATCAAGCTGGCGACTGCGCATCAATTCGGCATGTTTGATAGCAACCTCAACAGACTCCGCACCTGTTGAGGCAAAAGCACACATAAAGGTTTCTTTCCAACCGGTTTCCCGCTGCAGTATAGGGTTGAGCCTTGCGGCTAAATCGCCCGCACCTGATCGCAGAGAAAATTGATTATGAAAAGCCACCTTCTGCTCGATTTGCTGCTTCAATGTGTCAAGCAATACCGGATGGTTATGCCCCAAGATAACCGCGCCATACCCTCCCAACAAATCGAGTACTTCACGTTCTTGTCCTTGTGCATCATAGTGATATAAATACTGCCCTTCGGCGCGATGAAACTGTTTATCCAAGCCCACGCTATGCAACGCAGCAGATAGCGTTGGTTTACAATAATGTTGATAATTCACGACGATACTCCGTCAACTAATTTAACACGCACGCTTGCATGTAACCCATGAGGGTCATGGCTTTGAATATGAATAGAGGTTTGATTGGGTTGTTGTTGTAGGCGGTAGATTATCTGTATCAAACTGTAAACAATTCCCCCCCACCGAGGTTCTTGGGCATTGTAATACGATTGACTCGCGATGATTTTTTGCCAATCTGTTGGCTCAATATCGCTCCCGACATCACTCTTAAGTTCTACTGCTCGATAATATTGAGACACATCCGAAATACAAGCGATGCCCTTTGTGGCGACATCCTTTCTTTGTAGCAATAATGCGACAGCGCCACATTCTGACGTATTTGAGTCCTCTGCTGCACCCCCAAGTCTTGCTTGATATCTTTCTTGATGCCTTGATTGATACCTTTCTTGATAATAACGCTCAAACATATCTTGGTCGGTGCCTGCACTAAGTACTAAGGCGCTATCAATAGTGCCTTGCCGTAAATTAAAGACGGCTTCATTGAGCGCCGATATAGCACCGGCTTGATTGAGAACAAAAGCAGCACAATCTCCTCGCAATGACCATAGAACACTGACGATACCCAGTAAGCTATTGCCCAAACTATTGATTGCCAAAAAAGGGTTAACCTCTCGGCTGTGCCACAGATGGTTCAACGCAGATGACTGGTTCGGATCCCAATTATTCAAACTGGGCGCATAGTCATCAATATCTGGGTTTTGATAGCCGCTCTGATTGGTATATAAGCCAAAATTTTCACCTAGGCCCTCGGGGTCGATATCCGCCATTTCAAAAGCCAATTGGCAAGCGGTTATTGCTTGGGCACCGGCACGACAGGCGAAACGCTTTATACGACGAGATAAAGGTTTTACTTCTGCGCCTAAACCAGGTGTCAGCCCAGTGCAACGCTGCAAGCCTGAAGCGGTTGGCACTATGCCATAGCCACTCACAACAATTTGACTAGCGTCCATCATAGGCTCCAAATGCAAGACACGCATTAATACCACCAAAACCAAACGAATTACTTAAAGCATAACGAATTTTTTTCTCTCGGGCGCAATGGGACACATAGTCCAAATCGCAATCGGAATCAGGGGTCATCAGGTTAATTGTGGGTGGAACGACACCGTGGTAAATCCCTAAGACTGTTGCCATCGCTTCCGGTGCCGCCGCCGCTGAAATCCAATGCCCTATCATTGACTTAGTGGAAGATACTAGGGGGTAATCCTGGCACGCAGAGAATATATCTTTAATAACGTGAGTTTCCACCTGATCATTCAGTGGCGTTGAGGTACCGTGCGCATTAATATAATCGATATCTTGTGGCTGTATTTGCGCATCATTCATCGCCGCCAACATGGCAGCTTTTGCGCCTTGACCCTCGGGGTGAGGCGCTGTAATTTTGTAGGCATCGAGTGAGCTACCATAACCTATCACTTCGGCATAAATGGTGGCACCGCGCGCCTTAGCTGAAGATTCACTTTCCAGCACTAGAAACGCCCCTCCTTCTCCCGCAACCAAACCAGAACGCTGTTTATCGAAGGGGCAGCATAGACTTAAACCTTTCGGCGACGTCGTCGCTGTGGCACCTAACAAAAACAAACCCGACATCACTCGGGTATTTAATACTGAGTCCGCACCGCCCGCTAAGACCACATCCACTTCGCCACGACGAATCGCGCGGTAAGCCATGCCCAGGGCCTGGGCAGCCCCCGCACAAGCACCATTAATATTGAGGACTGGGCCCGTGATATCACACTTCTCCGCAATCGCCGACACCATGCGATCATTGCTACAAGCCAAACCGCTCATATCTGTCGGCTGATGGGTTTGGAGGCTTTCAGGATAAGCACCTGCGGCCTGTAGAGCCAACATTTCATTATCGCTAATATCTGGGACACCGCTACAAACAGCACAACCGATGCTCATTGACTTGTCTAGCCGAGCATCTTTATACGCATGAAGAGCCGCCGCCAAACCAAAATAACCGCGACGCTCCAAGAGCGGGGAACCGGCCAACATCTGCTGATGATCCGTTTTAAATTGTGCAAAGTTGATAGCCGCTGCGTAGCGGACAGGAAAATCGTCACACCCCTCTGGCTGCCAGTCTGTAACAGCGCTAATGCCCTCGCGAATCGAATTCCAATACTGTTCTTTGGTATAACAGGGCAAGCCTGCAAAGGCACTGACAATACCCATACCACTTATCACTACACGTTCAGACACGATTCACCCCCACAACCAGATAGCACAATTGCCCGTTAAACCCCTCTGCAATAATGAGAACGCTCTCTACACGCTCATCTATTACCTGGGTATCATTCGCTGCCAGGGTGCTGAATAGTCGCTGCTGTTGTAGTATCGCGATAGCGAGATGAACGCCATGTAATGCACTAGCAGGACCGGTATAACCGACTAGCTGATCCAGACAGCACAGAGAAATAGACGAAAAAACCTCTGCTAAATCGTTCCGCTGCTGGCCACTGAGCTGCAGACCACCGGTATAAATCACTTGCGTGGGTGCAGCAACACCCTGTTGAGCAAGCTCATCAATGAATACCTGTAAACGAGGGAAACCCCGATTCTCAGGTGGGTTAAACAAGCGCTTGACGGCGTACAACTCACAAGTATCGACTTCTGGCTCTGTTATCGCTACCAAGGCTGCAGCAGATTCCGTAGGGAAGCCCGCCTGATAACGTTGGCTCAGTAATTCGCGATAAGCCAAATAATACCAAGGTGTTAACTTCTGGCTACCCGCTGCGACTAATGCTCGCTTACACTGCCGCTCCCGCAACGAAAAATAAGCCTCAATCAATGCTTGAGCCCCGGCGTCAGCCATGGGTGAAAACATACCATTTATACCCTTGATTCCTGTCAATTGAGCAATATGGCTACCGGCAGAACTGTTCAATAAAATAAGCCCAACCAAGGGTTTGGTATCACCCAGTAAGTGAGATGCGTAATCATTGCGAGAACCATCAAATTCAATAGGGGCATCGTCGTCGTCACAATCAACTGTGCCCAAGCCTAAAAACAAACCTACTTTCTCATCTTCAACAATCGTTTCACCTAGCGCCTGGGAAGCGACATATTCCAACCATGTATTAACCGCAACAAATATCACCCAGTGCGCTTGGCGCTCTGAGGTTTTACGCACAATTCGACCCACGTTCAATGATTTGAGCATTTCACCTGATAACAAGGCAACATTCTTCACCAAACCTGAATTCTGTTCTAGTTTCAGCTCAACAGGCACAACTCTTTCACCATCCAACAGTTGGGCCACGCCCTGTAAACCAGGTAAAAGCTGCCGTCCCGCTTTTAAAAAAACTGATGGCATTTATGACTCCCCTCTGGAAAAAATGAGACTGGCATTCTCTCCGCCAAACCCAAAGGAATTGCTTAGCACTCGCGTAAGTGCTTGAGGCTGGCCTTGAGTAACAATGGATAAATGCGGTTCATTAACACCAGGGCGATGGTAGTTTAAGGTCGGCAACACTTTTTGTTGCCGCAGAGATTCTACGGACAATACCGCTTCCACCGCACTAGTGGCGCCCAGTGAATGCCCTAACGCAGACTTGGTTGAGGTTATTGTAGGAGGAATGAAGCTCTGTTGATAAAACACCTGCTCTAGTGCACGGCTTTCAGCGGCATCATTTAACGGTGTCGAGGTGCCGTGCGCATTAATGTGCTGAATGTCACTTGCTTCTAAGCCCGCATCGAATAAAGCACCTTGCATAGCCTTAGCATAAAATACACCACTGCTATCTGTTGCTGTCATTTTATGCGCTTCACTCTGACGGCTTGAGCCTGACAGGTAGGCCAATATAGGCGCATTGCGTCTCTGAGCATGCTCCACGCTTTCCAAAACAAGAAAAGCGGCTGCATCCGCTAATAAACAGCCGGAACGATCCTGGTCAAATGGTCGGCAGACTGTTGTTGGGTCATCGGGAAGTGAGCTGCTCAGAGCGCCTAGCTTCGCAAAAAACATTTGCATAAGCGGATGGCTCGCTTGCTCAGTACCACCACAGATAACGACGTCGAGTTCACCAGCCTGAATACGCCGCTGCGCTGCAACTAACGCAGCCGCACCGGCGGTACACGCATCGGCAAATGTCATTGCCGGGCCTTCGAGACCAAGCGCTTGCGCTACATAACGGGCAGCTTGAGCCTGATTCGCCGTATTTATTTCCTTACCGATAAACTGCAACTGCTCATCACTGAGTGACTTTTCTCGCGCCCACAAATTGATAAACATCTGTAATGACGGAATGGCTTTATTACAACCAGTAAAAAAGCCTACACGCTTTGACAGCAAAGTTTCATCAAGACTCGCATGCTGCAGTGCCTGCCTAACCGCATAGAGCGCCATTTTTGCCGTGATATGTACAGACTGTCCGCTTAAGTTAGCTGGGGCCACCTGCTCTTCAAGAAAACGAATATCTTCACTCTGCAAAGCGGAACAAATAACATTAACAGGAGAACCAAACTCGCCCAGAGACAGTGAGCGTAATAAAGAATCCCCTCGATAAAGTAACGAAAACAATTTACTGGCACTGTAACAGCCAGGAAAAAACCCGCCGTACCCTGTAATGGCAACAGACTTCATGAATAAAAATTTCCAGGGGATTATTTAACAGGCAACTTGAGCAGTAGAATCTTTTTTTATAGTCTCGCGAATATTTTTTTGAATTAATTCATCACCAGACAAGTCGCTTTCTATGATAGCGCCACACAAATTTGCCCAATGCGAAATTGTAGTTTCGGTAAAAATAGTCATTAATGACTGCCCTTCGTAAGCTTCTTCACTGGTATAGCGATTGGGCCCCATACACAACAACTCAGCGCCTAGCGCGGTCAACTTGCCATCACCGCTAACGATACGGGATAAGTCACCCATCTCTTCCTCTGCCCGCATGATCACCGTTTTTTGAGGCATCTTAATTTTGAATTTTTTACCCAAAGAAAACGTTAAATCAACAATATCTAATGAATCAGCCCCAAGATCCAAAACAAGCTTTGAATTGGCAGCCAATTCATCAATATCACACTCCAAGACTTCAGCAACAACCTCGATGGTTGCATTAATAATATTAATGTCACTCATTATTAATCCTTATCAAATAAAAATATTTTAACTTGTAAGTTATACGTGATTCTTTGTAAAAGCAAAAAATAAACAGGTAACAATTAACTAGATAACAGTTAACTAGATAACAGTTAACCAGTTAATAGGCAACAAATAAATAGATCAAAATCTAGGCACAAAATCATATATTAATAAACATTTCAAAGATATAAAAAAAGAAAAATAAATTCTGGAACGTCTTTAGGCAACCTCTAAAAGCACATGAATACGTGCTACATCCCCTTATTCACTAGAGAAAGCCCCCCCCCTTTCATTGGAAAATAACCCGCCACAGGTATAACATACCCTAAATTGCTGATGGTAATTAGACGGTAAGCGATCATTTTAAGCCGCCTTCCATTTGCTCATTAACGACGCAAAGTAACCACCATCATTAATAAAAACCTCTAAAAATTAATTTTTTGGTAGCCAACTAAAAATAACTACTCAGCGAGCTCATCAAAAAAAACATAATAAAAGTCTTGACAGATATTTAGGTGATTTTTATGTTTCCCCGCCCATTTACTAAATGGCGTGCATCTTGCCCCTGCAGCAACCATGGTGCGCGGCACAGATCGATTAA
>JBNMPS010000002.1:0-63326 GCA_051277005.1 Pseudohongiellaceae bacterium | reverse complement strand
CTATACAATACTTAGTCATTGAGACATTAACCCAGTACTGACAACGAAGAGGATATCGCGTGAAAGAGAGTATTTCCGTAGAGCAGGCGAAAATGAGCATTGGCGTCGTCGAGCGAATGACCGGTATCAACGCTAATACCCTTAGAATGTGGGAGCGCCGCTATCAGCTGGGCCCGTTGAATCGCAGCCCAGGTGGACAGCGGGAATATACCGCAACGGACATTGATCATTTACGGCTGATTAAAAAACTAATGAACAAGGGTATGCGCATTGGCGATATTGCCCAATTGCCTACCAAGACACTCAGCAGCCTGCTGCTTGAGGCCGGTGATCATAGCGCTGCAGTGGATGACCTAAGTGATCCGTTAAAAACCCAAGTAGTCGGCATGAGCTTGAGCCGTCATTTTAAAGCGCATATTAAACGCTACCCCAAGCTTGCTATCGTATGCTCAGAGACCGAAGCGGATAATTGGTTATCTGATCCAGAGTCAATAGGTAAAACATTAAGTGATAAAAAATTATTAATCCTGCAACACAACTCACTCAACCAAAAACATATTGATCCACTAAAAAAATTCAGCGAAAAAAAAATTCATGTAATCGTTCTGTATTTGTACTCAAACCAGGAAGTCCTGGAAACATTAGAGCGTCAAGGCATTACCTTACTACCAGGGAGTATTGAATCATCGCGTATCGATGGAGCCGTGAATAAAGCTCTTCGATTGACAAAAAATTTATCTAACCTCGAACAAAACAGTAAAGCCTTTGACATTTCACTGCCCAATAGCCAACCACGGCAATTTGACGAAGAGGCCCTTATCGAAGCGGAAGCCTTGTCGAATAAATTGAATTGCGAGTGCCCACCTCATTTAACCGATTTGATTCGTAGACTGAGCGCCTTTGAAGAATACAGTCAAACCTGTGGGGCTGAAAACTGGCAGCAGGCAGCAGTACATGCTTGTGTGTATTCCTATGCGAATCAAGCCCGATATTTGATTGAAAAGGCGCTAAGGGCGGCATTAGATGAATAAGGGGATAAAAAGAATGCGAGGATTCCAGTCGCCAGTACGGCACATTGAATATTGACGACCAGTAGGCGACACTCACGGTCGACTAAAACCCAACGTAAGATCACTATGCGAAAGACATATACCCGTCTGACCAAAGACGAACGATACCAAATTTAATTCACCAGTAACTGCCACCGACAATTTCTAAGTCTTGCTCGTAGACGTGAGGTTATTTGCCTCCATGATTTTTCCGCACGGGACTACCTAATGTATATACCCACTGATTCCATTGAGAGCAGTTAGGAATAATAGGCCAACAGGAGCACTTGCCAAAAGCTCACAGCTCCCTTAAGCTGTCCTTAGTCCTAGGACAAGGGACGGCAAAGAAGTACTAACGAGGCACTCAAGCCCATGATGAAAAGCCAAGACATCCTGATTCTGCTCAAGCTAATCAGCCTACACCAAAGCGAGTCGGTACTAACCGAAGAATTCAGCGTGCGCGCCTTAGCCGCCAGCACAGGTATCAGCAAAACAGAAGTTAGCGCCTCTCTCAACCGAAGCATTGAAGCTGGACTCGCTAAATTAGATCGCCGAACTCAGCTGCCCACTGCTAACAGTAAAGCCCTGCTCAGTTTTATCGTCAGCGGCCTCCGCTATGTGTTCCCGGTCAAACCCGGTGCCATTGAGAGAGGTCTTATTACTGGTTTCGAAGCCCCTGGGTTAGAAGGACTATTATCATCAGTAGCCGATTATCACTATATTTGGCCCGAAGCCAAAGGCAGCGATAAAGGCCAGACCGTGACACCACTCTACAAAACAGCCCCCCATGCAGCTCGGCAAGACCCACACTTATACCAAAGCATGGCCTTGGTGGATGCAATTCGCTTAGGCGCGCCTCGAGAAGTTACCATCGCGAAACACGCACTGTCAGAGCACCTACGCCCATGAGCCGCTACAACGATTTAGAAACTATGCTAGTAGTTGTTGCCCAAGCCTTAGGTGAAGACTTACTGCAACAAGTCGTCTTTGTCGGCGGCTGCACCACCGGCTTGCTAATCACCGACTCAATAACACAAGAAGCCATTCGCTACACTGAAGACGTTGACCTGATTACCCATGTAATAGGCTACTCACAGTGGGCTACATTTCAGGAACAACTCAAAGAAAAAGGCTTCACTATTAACCCCAAAGACGACGTCATATGCCGGATGCGACTGGGAGACCTCAAAGTCGACTTTATGCCCGACGATGAACGTATTCTCGGCTTTAGCAATCGCTGGTATCACGATGCACTGGAACAGGCCAAATACACAACGCTAAATGACGGTAACCGTATTCGCCTAATTTGCCCCTGCCATTTTGTTGCCACTAAACTGGAGGCTTATCTTGGTCGCGGTAACGGTGACCCACTCTCCAGTCATGACATCGAAGACATACTCAATCTTGTCGATGGCCGAACAGAGCTAGTGGAAGAAATGACTCAAGCATCTACAGCGCTCAAAACCTATATCGCCGAAACGATTGAAGCACTTTTAAGTCACAGTGATTTTGACTATGCCATCCAAGCTGCAGCGAACAATAGCCCTGGACGCGAAGCCATTATAGTTGGGCGATTAGAAGCTCTAACACAGTTACGCAAACCTTGAAGAAAAGATGTAACTCAATGGTGAAGAACTGAAATTGAATTGTATGACCTGAATACAATGTAACACTGATAGTAACAACGCAAAAAACCTCTTTGAATAAACCGTTTGCGTATTCCGGGCCATGCTGAACACCGATTCCGATTGAAGATGAACACTCATTACGATTCATGATGAACATCTACTCCGGCGGAAGATGAACGCTTTTGTTCATTTTCCGGAATCGGCGTTCATCATCCAGAACCTACCCTGGATAACCGTAACGCCCCCTCCTTAAGCATTGATTTCATTCAACTTTGGTACGTTCTTTGCTCTTTTTTTAAGGATTAAAAACAACCTTTCTTTTTATTTGATGAGCCAATAATGACCTAATAGATTTTATTTGGCCAGTTTCACTTCCTCTTACCGTATCGTTGTATTTTCTTTGGATTATGTACCATAAGGCTACGTGGGGCCAGAACACAAGCAAGAGTAACAAGAAAGAGCGTTTAACCCTACCCGGCACTGATTGATTTAAACATCATTTAGTGTCGGCCCGGCTCATAAAGCTACGCTCTTCTACATTAATTTTGATGCTGTCACCGGTCGAGATATGCTCAGGGACTTGTACGGTTAAACCGGTTGTTAACAACGCGGGTTTAGTTCTAGAGGTAGCGGAGCCACCTTTAATGGAAGGATCGGTTTCGGTAATTTCCAGCTCTACGTGAGCAGGTAGCTCAATAGTAACGGGGAGATCGTCAACAATCACTACACGAATACCTGTAGTGGTTTCATTCATGAAAAGAGCTTCATCAGCGATGGTCTCTTTATTAAAGTTGTAGGGCGTGTAATCTTCGTTATCCATAAAGACATATTCATCGCCATCCATGTACGAAAACATGACATCTCTGCGAGTTAAGTCGGCAAAGTTCAAAATATCAGAGTCTTTAAACGTCTCATCAATTTTGTGGCCACTCACCACATCATACATACGCATACGGTAGATGCTACCACCGGCACGACCTTGCGGCACGGAACGCTCTATGTCCTTTACCATGTACGTTTTGCCCTTGTAATCGAGGGCGGAGTTCTTTTTAATTTCACTGGCCTTAGGCATTATCTCTAGTCCTGCATATAGAAGTTTATAGGTTATTTTAATTTAATTGTATGCCCGGTTAATAACTGACCCGCCTATTGTATTTTCTGGTAGAAAATACAATAGGCCGCAGACGGCTAGCACCTAGGCTACGGACTTGTAAGTATCTAGCGCTGAGAAAATCTGAGACAGCAGCCGAGCGGCTCTTTGCCACTCCAGGTGATGCACATTAAACCAATTCACCACGATACTTAGATTTTACAGCTTATCAACAACTGACGCCCTTTAGATTAATCCTTTTTATTCAATTAAAGAGGTCCAATTAAAAATTAAGGGGTCTGAAAGATTAGATAATAAGCTCGTTTCTTGTCGATTTATGTGAGGCAGCGTCACTAGCCAAACCTACCGTGAACCTGAGTGGAGGGACTGAGTGGCGCCGGACCCCACTCAAGAGTGGCTACCTGCAACATGGAGGATCGCTATAGGCCTTTATTTTTGTGGTACTGAGACTCTTCACTGCACTCATAATGGACCGAAGGCTTCCTTAACATAGCGCCAATCGAGGCTGCTGTTTGTCATCCTTTCATGCTAGCTAACGGTAGGCAACTTAGTTTAGAATCCACAACCAATATAACCAGATGGTAGCGGCAATGAAGTTTTACGTAGTTTGGAGCGGTAGAGAAACAGGGGTTTTTACAGATTGGAATACCTGTAAGAAACACGTTGATGGATTTACCGGAGCCAAGTACAAATCGTTTAAAACACGTGCAGAAGCGGAGGCTGCGTTTCAAGGAGGCAGCGCAACGGCTATCAAAAGCACACCCAGCGGGAGTCATACATCAACACCTTCAGCAGCCAAAAAGAAATTAACAGCCCAAAAAGCTAAAACGTATACGGATAAAGAAATATTAGCCATCAAGGTTGATACAAAAATATTCACTGATGGCGGCTGCGAACCTAATCCGGGCAAAGCGGGGTCAGGTGTTGCCATTTATCGTGACGATACCCTTGCAGAGCTCTGGTACGGTTTATTCAACCCTAACGGCACCAATAATACGGCTGAGCTCAATGCGCTCCATCAGGCTCTAATCATGGCTGAGGGTGAGATTAGTAGGGGGACGTCTGTCGCTATCTTCTGTGACTCAATGTACTCCATTCAGTGTGTAACTCAGTGGGCTGTGGGCTGGAAAAAGAATGGCTGGAAGAAGAAAAGCGGTGAAATTAAAAACCTAGAACTCATTAAAGAAATGTTCACACAACATCAGTCGATTAAAGATGACGTTCAAGTTTTACATGTGAATGGGCATGTAGGGGTAGAGGGTAATGAGCTGGCTGACCGTATGTCGATGGTCGCTATAGAAACACGAGACGAAGAATTTACGATGTATCGTGATGAGCTCGACATTAAGGGTATCTTGGCGATGCGCACAGGGTAACTTGCTCCTGGAAAAACGCGCTTACTCAAACAGCAACCCTATTATTAATGAACAAAAAAAGTTAAGTCATTAATTGCGTTGTAGTAGTCAAGTGTTTTTGCCCGCTAATTAGAGTCCTAGCTCTGGTGAGCAAACACCATACTTAGGGGCTCTGGGTTTCCCGCCAATAAATAATACGATCATGACCACGGTATCTGCCGAAGGTAACTAAGGATGCGGGATGTTCATCACCAGCCGAGCCCGTATCCCAATCGAATTTTAACCAATCATCCACGGTAACGGTAATATTTAAACTGCCACTGTTATTCAGTCCTGGCCTGGCGATGGTTATAGGCGCTGTCGTATCCCCTTTTCCACCGACTGCATTAGCCAACGGAATGACGATTGGCGCCTCACTACAGATTAAATCGTCACTGAGGTCAGCGTCGGCACAGCTGCCTAACCACGAACTATAGTCGGTAGAACTATCATTAAAATGGGTGGTAAAATTACCACCATCAAAATACTGTACAAAAAAAGGAATGTCGAGATTATCGCCCAAAGAAATTTCCGGTCCGTGGACCGGGGGAATAAATACGCGGCCATACAATAAATTGCCCGGCAGAACAGCTAGCGTTAGCGTATCGACAGCTGCCCCGCCTGCAGCGTTACTGTCTAAATCTAACAGCTGAAATTTGACGCCGTCACTATCTTCTATCAGCACGCCGACATTAATACTATCAACCGAACTTTCACCACTCACACCGCGATTGATGGTAAGGGGTAAATCAAGCACATTAATAACACCACCGATCCAGGCTGTTGTGACGCCAGGACCAGTTGCCGTCAAACGCCCGTTATACGTGGTTGAAGTCGTTGTATCGACCACGCCATAGGCCACATCTTTATCAGCAGTGGCTAGGCCAACATCGACCAATTCATTACTTACACTATCTAAATTCAGCTTGGCAAATGTACTTTCGTAGTTCGCCGTGTTTGTCGCGGGGCTTAATGCTGATTTTGCAGTCAGGGAATAATCGAGTAAAAACGGCTGACCTAAATAGGTAAAATTAGCGGTATTACTGTTGGCCGCTGTAATCGACCCTCCCGTCAGCTCAAAATAATCCGGGATAAAACGCCCAACATTAATACTGGTACTGGCCGCAATGGCCTCGGTAAAATACGTTGGGGCGGTTGCGGTAAACGTAAAAACCCCTACCTCATTAACACTAAGGGGCTGCGTCACGGTACCGCTGGCGTCAGTGGTGGTGGCAGTAACAGACAGTGCAGCATTAACACCGCTGCCAGGCGCTACTAAATTACTGTTTAAGCCAATACCTGAGTGAATATAATTTGGGGTCAAGGCATTGTCACAGAAGTCGGTATTTTGTTCCGTACTGTTAACCCAGGCTCGCCCGCTGATTTCCAGATTGAAATCAATACCGGCCGCTATATACCTAGAACAACCCGCATCACCAGAGGCGCAATCACTGTTAGCTGCTGTCACCTGCACGCAAAGCCCCGCAGGTTTTACCACGAAGTTATTGCTATCGCCCTGGACATTGGCGGTGCCAGTACCGCTGCTGCCCAACACCGTCAGATCAGCGTTGGCCGATAGCGCAATTAACCCCGCATCAGCGTAACTGAACGTGAATGTCGACTCACCGGCTGAATCAAAGAGCAGGGTTACCGCGGTGTAAGGGCTTATTGTACCGGCATCAACCGTGGTGGAATTAATCGTCAGTGCGTCATTGCTGGTAGCACAGCTGCTAGGGTCAACACATTGGTATGCGATACCGATGTCGGCCGAGGTATTGCTAATTAATGCCTCGCAAACTCCCGGATCTGAAGGGTTACTCCTTACGGCTTTAAGAGTAAGTGCCTGTAAACCTGGTGCAATATTGGAGCTCTTATCCGAAATTTGCGTGCCTATATCGCCACTCACGCCACTAGCATAAAAAACAAACCCTGCATCGCTAAACACCACGATGTCATCATCACGATTACCATCATCATCGGTGGTGCCTAAATTATCATCAACATCAATTTCCAATGTGGCCGGTGTTAGCTGCCGTAATTGAAAATCAACGCTGGGACTGTCTATGAGCACCGTATAAGTAGGACCTGTGCCACCAGGATTGCTCCAACCATTATTAGCAATATCAGTCGACAACGTTAACGTGGTTCCCGCCGGTATATCAACATCGGCTCCGGCACCATCAACCGCAGAAATACTAACACCATAAGGCTCACAGCTAATGCCATTGCCGGTTTGGCTAATCACATAATGATCTGTTAGTGGTGTGGGACAGCTGCGCAGGCTGCCATCGTAGTTATTACCCGCATCTTGGTTGCTAAATATTGTTTGAATATGAGTTGGTGTTAATACTGAGTCAAACACCAGAGCCTCATCAATAAGCCCGCCGGCAGATGATTGACCCGTAAAGTAAGATGCGTCCCGGTTGTCACCGAAGTAAAGCGTATCGAAGCCGTTAAATGCTGTGGTACCGCCGCTTGCGCCGGAAACACTTTGCTCGACACCATCGACAAAAATGCTGGCAGTACTACTTGTGACATCCCACACAAACGTCAGGTGTTTCCAGACGCCAGCAGCCACGGTGAATGCACTAACGGTCGTTTTTTGATAATCGCCATCACTGCCGTCTTCAAACCAAAATTTAACTCGACCGTCTGACCCAATTTCCCCAGTAAAATATTTACTACCATCAGTGGCATCAAACAATCTTTTGTCAGACCCAGAATTCCAGGCATTGTCACCTTTGTACCACAGGCTGATCGTACCACTGGAACCAATAACTGTATCTAGATCAACACCGGTGTCGACAGCTTGGAATATCGAAGCACTGTTATTACTTGGGATCTCAGCAGCATTACAAATTTTCCCAGCGACTGTGGTGATTCCTCCAACAGCGATTCCATTATTCATATTGCCCGAACTGTCGACAACTTCATTGGGCGTTCCATTCCAACCTGATTCGTCGAAGCGATATTCCATAATAGGAGTGGGGGCCGTGGCCGACGAAATAACCAGTATCCCAGCGCTCTCAGTCGTATGGGTACGCTCACTATTTTGATCCTGATCTTCATCAATGACCAAACCTACCTGCGTATTCTCGAGGTTACAGCGTCGTACCCAGCCACCATCACCACCGTCGCGTTTGTTTTGGGTGGCAAAGACCAGGGGCGGGTCGACATAAACATTCTGAAAAGTCGAATTAGCACAGCTTCCTATACCTACAATATTATCCGCAGTTAAAATCGTCTCGTAGGTGATACTTCCGGATAATATCCCCTGTTGGCCTGCATCCACTGCCAAATAGGCGATGGTTTCCGAAGAAGAAACTGAACCGGCATTTGATTCTGCTCTTTCCAGCGCCAGGTTCATTGATGAGCTGTTTACGCCGGCCATTGCAGTGACAAGCCAGGGAATTGAAGATGTGCCTGGCGGGGAGGCAGATTCACTGTTCATTGTTTGAACCATTGCGATCACTGCCGGTGTTGCTCCGAATGAGGGTACAAAGTTAATGGGTTCCCAGTTATTGCCCCCTATGTTTTTGGACTGATAGCGTGAGGTGCTTACACTGCCTGCGAGTAAGCTAGTACCATCGGCAAGCGTATGGTAACCCGAATTGATGGCGAGCCAATCGACAGTACCACCAGGATGGGTGCCGTCTTCAGAATTAGGTTCGACATAAGCGATCTCAAAACTGCTGGTACCGACATTGACAATTCGTAGAGCCGCCGGGTCACCACCGTCGTTCGTGGGTAGTGCAAATACCAATGGGATGGTAGTAAAATTTTCAGTAAAACTGACCGTTGTAAATGTCGAGGATGTCGCTGTATTTGGTAATACAACTTGCCCTGCTTCCAACTCCAAAGGCACCTCAACAACAACTTGCCGATTCGAAATAACCAATATGCCTGCGCGCTCAGTCGTGTGGCTACGCTCGCTGTCTTGATCCTGGTCTTCATCGACGACTAAACCAACCTGCGTATTATTGAGGTTACAGCGTCGTACCCAGCCACCATCACCACCGTCGCGTTTATTTTGGGTGGCAAAGACCAGAGGGGGGTCGTCATAAACATTCTGAAATGTCGAATTAGCACAGCCTCCTTCACCACTAATATTATCCGCGGTTAAAATCGTCTCGTAGGTGACACTTCCGGATAAGATCCCTTGTTGGCCTGCATCCATTGCCAAATAGGCGATGGTTTCCGAAGAGGAAACCGTACCGGCATTCGACTCTGCTCTTTCCAGCGCCAGATTCATTGATGAACTATTTACGCCGGCCATTCCAGTGACAAGCCAGGGAATTGAAGATGTACCTGGCGGCGTGGCAGATTCACTGTTCATTGTTTGAACCATTGCGATCACTGCCGGTGTTGCTCCGAATGAGGGTGCAAAGCTAATGGGCTCCCAGTCATTACCCCCTATGTTTTTGGACTGATAGCGTGAGGTATTTGTACTGCCGGCAAGTAACCGAGTGCCATCAGCAAGCGTGTGATCACCCGAATTAATGGCGAGCCAGTCGACAGTCCCTCCGGGATGGGTGCCGTCTTCGGCGTTAGGTTCAACATAGGCAATTTCAAAACCGCTGGTACTGACATTGCGAATTCGTAGGGCTGTAGGGTCACCCCCATCATTCGTAGGCAGTGTAAATACCAACGGGATGGTAGTAAAGTTCTCAGCAAAGCTGACCGCTGTAAATGTTGAGGATAAAGCTGTATTTGGCAATGCAACCTGCCCTGCTTCCAACTCCATGAGCGAACCCGGAACGACACTCGGCCGAATCGAAATGGCGCCCACTGCCCAATCATCGGTTTCATTCATGCCCCAAGTCAATGTGGTACTGGCTGAGCCTGAACTAGTTGCACCAGCACCAGCCGTTCGGTTATTACCTGTTTGTGTTTTGTAGCTCCATTGTTGCGTGCCAGCAGTTATTGTTGGGGTATCGTCTTGGTCATCTGCTGCCAAAACACCTAAAACCAATTCCCCTGAAGCTGAGCTGACGTCGATGGAGGGGGTAATAGAGCTACCGTCTTGAAATTGAAAGCTACCCAAGGCGTCTGACTGATCAACACCATTAAAAGTAATCACCGCAGCACCAGCACCTTCCTCAACCTCTTCGTTGAAGTTAACAACGACATTAGCGGTGGTTACGGGCGGATTTATATAAGACCAAATCTCGACTCTTGACTCAGTGCTTCGAGCAACTGACCCCACTAGACTTAATGCCGCGCCATTGTATGTAACCAAAGTTACCGTTTCTAAGTCTTCATTTAGCATGGAAACGCCAACGATCATGAAGCGATCGGCTCCCGACGTTGTATGCGAGGCAGTCAAACTAGTTGGATTATTGTCTACAACCGTAGAAACGTTATCAATGGTCACTACGGCACTTGCTATGCCCGCCCAAAACGAGAGGAACAATAACAACAGCCTCACGATTGAGGAGGGTCGCGCATGATTCAAAATCGTAGACATTGTCTTTTAACTCTCAGGATCTAGATTGCTATGGCATTAAATAGCCACTTGGGAATATATATATCTGATCCCATTTCCTCAAGCTTAGCCGGCGAGAGCACCCTTTAGGTGAATGGCGCTTTAATAGGATGGTAAAAAACTCTATGAAATTAAACGTCTCAGTTTTCACGTTATCTCTGTGGAGTATTTTTTCTCTTAGTGACCGATTTTTAAAGCCATTCACCTCAGTGTCAAAACGGATACTTATTGTTCATTTTAACATCCACCAAGTATTTGTGCCACCTGGGTACCCCCCCCCCTTGATTTATGTCTCGCTAAAGTCCCAAAAAAAGGCCAAAATAAAATTAGATATATTTACTAAACATTTACCTAAACCAGAAGGGTAACAATATGGCACAACGTCTTTTTTTAGGGTTAATTATATTATTTTTTACAGGATCCTCTATTGCAATTGATGAGCCAAAGTACGCAGTTATAGAGAAATTTGAAAATTTTGAGTTACGGGCATATAACTCTATGATTGTCGCCGAAACAAAGGTCTCAGGATCATTAGATGAAGCCTCCAGCGCGGGATTTAAGGTCATCGCAGATTATATTTTTGGTAATAACACACTGCGTACGGGTGACAGTGAAAAAGTCAGAATGACCACTCCCGTAACAATAGCACCCCAATCAAAAAAAATTAGTATGACCGCTCCAGTCAGCATAAAGCAAACCGAGGGCCAGTGGCTTATGCATTTTGTGATGCCTGATGAATACACCTTAGATACCTTGCCTACCCCTAATAACCCCGCGGTATCCCTGCGCAAAGTCCCTGTGCGCAAATATGCTGTGATTCGTTTTTCGGGATTCGCCGGTGAAACTAAGATTGCCAAAAAAACCACTGAATTAATGACGTGGTTAAAAAGCAAAGAGATCACACCTATTGGCGAGCCTGAAATTGCACGCTACAACCCGCCTTGGACACTACCCTTTTTTCGCCGCAATGAGATTATGGTGGCGTATTAATCCCGAACAGCTCAACAGGGAATTTCGCTACCGTCCCAGGCAAAAACCTTACCACTGTCTTCCGGAGAAAGCCCTTCGAGCACCGAGATCAGCTGTTTAGCTGAGTAATGTGTACTGAAAAGCTTGTCACTAGGAACACGTTTCTGAAAGGGTTTTGATAATTCTGTTGCAACAGTACCAGGGTGTAAACCCACCACGATGGTATTTTTCTGGCTACGAGCCACTTCTATGCTGGTGGTTTTAATCAACATATTCAATGCCGCTTTGGAGGCGCGATACGCATACCAGCCACCAAGATGATTATCTTCAATACTGCCAACACGCGCCGATAGCGCGGCAAATATCGCTCGATTGCTACGCTGAAGCTTGGGTAAAAAGTGCTTGGCGACGAGAGCCGGGCCAATGGTATTAACCAGAAAAGCTCGCTCAAAGTTTGCAGCACTTAAATGACGCAGTGATTTCTCTGGCATCAAATCGTTGCCATGAAGTATTCCAGTAGCAACAATCACTATATCCAAGGGCGCATCTTGCGCACTTTCCTCCGCGGCCTTTTTGAGGGTTCTCTCATCAGAAAAATCGACCCTACCGCTGCGCACATTAGTCAATTCGTTTTTTATTTCAGAGCGTGAGAATGCATATACTATGTTGGAAGGATCGGCAGAAAAAAACTTAACAAAGGCTGAGCCGATCCCGCCTGATGCACCTATGATTACAATATTTTGGTTTGACATTTGCGCGGTCTGTTTATTGGGGGTTATCAACATGCGACAATATAATCGATCATTGAGGGCATCCATACTCTAAACATTATGGTATATTTAGATACGAATACTTGTGATTAATCATCATTAAAAAACACATCACTTAAAAACACAATAAAATGAATGAAAAAATTGACATCAAAATCGCACTCCTAGCATTTAATACGATTATCAGCAAAGGTATCAAAAGTGGTGATGAGTACGTTTTAAATGGCCTTACGGCACACACCGACTTTGACGGCTACACGGTAACCATACGTAATGACTACGTGCGTCTTGATATTCACTTCCACAGTAAATTCTCGTTCGACTACTCCAACAATAAAGAAAAAACGCTATTTTTAGAAAAAATTAATGCAATGGATCGAAAAAAATAGTATGTGAAATATTTCCGACTAACAACCCTATTCTATGACCTACCTACTTCTGCGAAGCATTGTTGCATGAAGCCTATTTATTGAAATCCCGAAGGATAAATATGTGAATCCGTCACTCTATTATGATGGTACCTGCCCGCTATGCAGCAATGAAATTTCAGCGCTAAGGCGTTTAAGCAATAACCGCATAAATTTTGTTGACATTCATCAGATCAATGATAAAACCCTTCCCAGTAAGGCAGTATTATTGAAGCGGCTACATCTGCGTAAACCGAATGAAGAATGGTTAGTCGGCCTAGACGCCAATTTTTATGCTTGGTCTCACACGCCCTATGGTATCTTATTCAAAATCTTACGAATTTGGCCTTTGCGTTTTATTGCTGATTCAATCTATACTCGCTGGGCGGATAAACGCTTTAAAAAACGTTATGAATGTAATGATTGTTTGAAATAAAAACTTTACTAGAGAGCTGAAAAAGGATGACTAATACTAGGCTGAAATCTAATAAATTTATTGATGCATAAAACCCTAACACTGCTTTGTTAAAAATAATTTACAGGTAAAAATCATGTTTGGATGGTTAAAATCAGACCCCGTTGAGAAATTAAATAAACAATACCAAGCCAAGTTGACCGAGGCTATGGAGTCTCAACGCAACGGTAAAATACGGCGCTATGCTGAACTAACGCAGGAAGCTGAATCAATCCGAGAGTCCATGGAGACATTAAAAACTGAGCGTGAGAAAAGCTAACGATGATTTTGAATTGATAGAGTAAATTTGAACGGCATAACGTAAGCCTGATTTACTTTGACTGAACAACATAGTCGACTAAATCTAGCGCGGACAAGTAAGCCCCCTCCACTCTGCCACCTGCCGACCACGCACCAATGGCGGCGACACACGTCGATCTATCGACAATAATAGAAGACATTGATTTTTCATTTTCTACCCGTGCATAGCGCCAATAGTGTTTAAAGTCGTGAACGATCTCAAGCGGTTTTGCGTTATGTTCCTTAAGCGCTTCAGATAGCCATTCGAGCCCGGTTTGAGTGACATTAACCTTAGTATCACTATCATTGGCTTTTGACCAATCGCTGGAGAAATGTAGCATCCACAGATCGTCATAACCATTGAAGACCTGCCGCTGTGGCCGTGCAGATAAACGAGAGACCCAAGAAACGATGCTGTCGCCAAAAATACCCTGAACTTCTGGTGGGACTTCGCCCAAAGTTGCCAGAGCAATTGCCCAGCAAGGCTCATGAGCCTGCTCAGGGATTTGATACTCAATCGCAGTGCCCGCCAATAACGCTCTGCTTTGCTCTGCAGGCGCACTAACCACAACCCAGTCATAACACTCTTTGATGGTCTCTCCATCAGCGGTCACCAGAACCCAGCCGTCAGCACTACGCTCTAAAGCCTCAATGTGCGTGCTGAAACTTATTTCCACATGAGAGGCCAGCGCATGCGCTAAACTATTCATCTTGGGTGTACCCACATACCGCTTGGTGTTATCTGGCCGAGTGGTAAGTCCGGATGCCGTCAAAGCGTGCGGAGTAAATTGCCAGCAAGCGGCGGCGCCCTCCTCTTGCCACTGAGCAACCTGCTGTTGAAAGCGCTTATCCCGAGCAGTGAAGTACTGAGCACCCATATCGATATTCCCCCAATCAAGACGCTTTGTAGCCAAGCGACCACCGGCACCACGCGATTTCTCGAAAACCTTGACCTGGACCCCATGCTTAGTTAATTCTTGTGCTGTCGTGAGGCCGGCCACACCGGCACCAATAATGGCTACTTTCATTGATAAATATTCCAAGTAATTGTAAGAGACCTTTGCATCATGTAGTTTTAATACCAAACTTTAGTACACACCTATAGGGTAAATCACCCCATTCAGCTCGCTTTCGAAAAACCACCCTGCACTATTGAGGCCTCACAGCCTTTCTCTTAGTGATTTCTTTATAAAATGCTACGCCTTGTGTATTAGGGTCAATATCACATCTATGCTCCTTCTCGTCGTAAAGAACGGGAGTGCCCACATGGCTATCAAGCTTTATCATGTACATATTGTCTAAGTCATTAAAACGTGAAGACCGCTCGTTAACCCACAATTGAATTAAATTGTTATTTCTAGATTCTGCCTCCATCACGCAAAGGTCCACAGCATCGTTATAGCTAAAATGAATGCTGTAATATTCGTCATCAATAACAGAAGCGGGCGTCTCTTCAACAACTTCAGGTAAAGACTGAGGCTCGGCTTCGCCAATAAAGTCTTTAGAAGGAGAGAATATAAAAAAATAAAAGACAGCAAAGCTAATATTTAAAAAAAAGAATATCGCGGTAAAAATGATGATTAGTTTTTTCTTTGAAAGCATATTCGATACTGGTTAAGTCTTTGAAGAAATGGAGTACCTGATTTAATCTAGCATAACTGCCATATCCAACACAATTATAGGTAGTATAGCCAACAAAGCCTTAAAAGGGTTATTGAAGACTGAAAAACTTGATTAATTCTCATGGGTTAACTTGCATAACCGGTTTCTGCTAAGATGAATGAAATTCAGGCCGTGTTGTCATCATAACGGCAAACTAGTATAAATAGCGACCACGCCGGATTTTTTAACCTTTACATTGACTAAATTTAACCATTAAACAGGCCTTAGCGCTTACCAAACATCAAATAAATATCTCTACCGCAAGCCAAAATCCTCATCCATTTACTACACTAATAAAACCCCCCTAACACCGATCAAACAATAATATTGAACTGAACCCTAAAATAAAAACACTCGTCACTCAACTATTATGGCGACAACCATTTTGAAAATATCCGGTTCGTGCTGCAAGCAGATTTTGCCCATTTAGAGGCCATCAACTAATGTCATCTTCATTAATCGATTTGGCTTTCCAGCGTACGACTCTATTACGTCCTGATTCCTTGGCTACATAGAGCGCCTCGTCTGCTTTATTATTTAGGTCTTCTGGATTGGTGGGGGCGTCATCCATACTGGCAACACCCAAGCTGGCAGTAACTAGCGGCCCGTTTTTAAATTGTTTCAATGAGGAATCTTTTATTTTTAAACGAATTCGTTCTGCCATAGGCATTGCCATTTCCGCCGACATACCAGGCAAAACCAAACAAAATTCCTCACCGCCATATCGACCCACTAAATCGTCTTCACGAGTACTAGATTTTAAAACTTCGGCCAAAAGTTTAATAACTTGATCCCCTATGGCATGTCCGTAGTTATCATTTACTAACTTGAAGAGATCTAAATCAATCATAATACAAGATAATTTTTGGTTGTTTTTATTAGCCTCATCAAATAATCCTTCAAATTGCTGAGAGAAAGAGCGGCGATTGAGGCAGTCAGTCATAGGGTCGCGGGTCGCAAGATAAGATAGTTCTTTATTTTATTTCTTGACTTGAGTTTGGGTTTTTTTCAATATTGAAACAGTAGTTTTAAGTTCATTATTACGCTGTTCTAATTTGGTAATATCATCCAAGGTAATCAATACCCCTTCTGCTTTGTCATCTTCGCCTTTAATGGGGCTGGAGTTAATGGCAAATTTTATTTCTTTTCCTAAATTGGTTTCTACGGCCCATTGTGCTCCAACAGAACTTTCTCCACTCTTTAAAACCTGTACCCAGGGATATTCATAATCAGGTTTTTTGGGGGCTGGTTGCTTCCATCTTAACTCGGATATTTTTTTCCCTAGTAAGGTACTTGATGGCCATCCAATAGTTTGGCAAAAGGCCTTATTAGAAAGTAAAATACATTCATTTTCATCAATGATGATAACGCCTTCTGATACGGCATCAAAGGCAGCATTAACCCGTTCAGGCACAACAGCTGATGGGTCGAGTTGACGAAGGATGCGCATAATAAAAAAAAGGTACGTAAAAAAACCGATAAAAGTGATAAAAATACCGGTTTTAACGATGGAATTATGTAATAACGGTTGAAAAGTGAATTGATTGAGTGGAGCCAAACGAAACTCTATGCGCCCCCACTCAATCCCTTTTTTTTGTATTGGCACTAAAATATAACTAGAATCCACTGATTTATCGTTATAATTTTCCCATAATTCTTCATGATTGTTAGATTGAAAAACCGGCTCACCCGACTTTAATCGTATTCCAGAAGACAATATATATGGGTTACTTTTTGCACTATGGCGGATTAATCTCTGGATTTTTTCTTTATCGTCAACCGGATCATAAATAGATAATTGAAGTGCCATAAAGGTGATGGTTTGCTTGCGATATTCAGCTGCATATTTCTGTTCTTTTGGTGTGAAACCAAAAAACTCAGCCCCTAGTAATAAGCAAATAGTCAGTAATGTAAGCGTAAAACTGATACGTATCGCTGGAAGCATGAGTTTTATTGACATCACCGTCGATTTCACTTTGATTACCCCTCAGACTTACTCTTTAATAATAATTTATCTACTCTATCATTAGATAAATTTAATTTTTTTAGAAGGTTTTTTGTTTGCATTGGGATGATTTTTTTGACTAGGCGGCTTTGTTTTTAAAATAGGTAAAGGATCATATCTACTAACCAGCGGTGCTGTCGAGAATAAACCGGCAAACAAGACGCCGCCTCTTAATACCCAAGCGACGACTCCCGCTGTAATACTGATAGTCGTTCCCGCAATAATCTTTACTTCTGTTTTAGTATCATCACCATCAGCATAGATGTTATTCATCTGACTGTGAACTTTATCAATGGTATTGCGTAGCGAATAATCTTGTACTTGCTCATTCTCGGAATTGTCCTCATTAAGGAAGCTAAATAGTGATGTGTTTCCACTTTTCTCTTGTAATTGTTGCTGCTGATTTCTTTCCTCAATAGTTACGTTTCGAGCAATCGATTTCACATTATCTCTATTGGAAACATCCTGACTTTCTTCCTCAAAGCTCTGCTCAATCGTGGTGTATTCAAAAACACCTTGCGAAATATTTGTATTATCCGTAAAACTTTCAATCAGTGGGTCTAATTCAGATTCAATTTGGCTTTCTGTATCAGTATTAGTATTCTCTGTTTCAATATTAGCACCTTCTAAATTAAAGCTATCGCTTTCAGATGGCACGCTATCTACAGTGTTACCTAAGGTACTTCCAGGATCTTCAACAATTTCATTGGCATTAGTTTCGGTACTTACAGTACTGTCGGTCTCTGGATCAATATTATCCAATATTGTTTCTGTTATTGGAGCAACCACGATTGGAGTAACCGCTATTGGGCCAGCAACGCTAGCGCTTAGGGTGATATTAATTTCTTGTAAAGACGTTCCACCGAGGTCATCCGTCACCGTTACGATAAAGCTATCAGAACCTACCCAATCAGTCTCTGCTGGTATAAAGCTCCAGTTACCTGACATGGCGTCGATAATCGCGTACCCATGAGTAGGTGCACTATTAACACTAAAATAATCACCATCATTCAGGCCGTCAGTGTCCATTACGTTGAGTGTGCCGGTAATCGTCATCCCAGCGCTGCCACTACCACTAATATCGCCGGAGATGACGGCTGATGCATTGACTGCAACAATAGAAATATTGAACGATTGGCCCGCTAAGATATTCCCTCGGGTGTCGTCAACTGAAAAGCTAAAGCTGTCACTGCCCGTGTTGGTGTCATCGTGAGTATAAAGAATATTACCGTCGAGTATGTCTTGCTGGGTAAAGGTATCGTTACTGCTGCTGGCCCAGGCGCCGCCGTTAATGGTGAGGGTGCCGTTGGTGACATCACCCACGGTGTAACTTAAATTAGCGTCGGTACTGTCGGCATCGGTCACGGATAAATCACTGGCGGTGAGTGCGGTGTTGGTGGAACCTTCGGCCACGGTCACACTGTTATTGACCATGGTAGCCGTATCGTCGTCCACGGCGGTGACGGTGATTGAGAAGGTTTGGCTACTTAAGGTGTTGGTGCCATCGGTGACACTAAAACTAAAGCTGTCCGAAGTCGTGTTGGTGTCATCGTGAGTATAAAGAATATTGCCATCGATAATATCTTCCTGGGTAAAGGTATCGTTACTGCTACTGACCCAGACGCCGCCATTGATGGTTAATGTCCCGTTACTGACATCGCCGACGGTGTAACTTAAATTAACATCGGTGCTGTCGGTATCGGCCGCCGACAAATGACTGGTCGTGAGGGTCGTATTACTGGATCCTTCGGCCACGGTCATGCTATCGCTCACAATCGTCGCGGTGTCATCATCCACCGCCGTGACGGCGATCGAGAAAGTTTGGCTGCTTAAGGTGTTGGTGCCGTCGGTGACACTGAAGCTGAAACTGTCACTAGTGGTGTTGCTGTCATCGTGAGTGTAGCGAATATTGCCATCGATAATATCTTGTTGGGTAAAGGTGTCGTTGCTGCTCGACGCCCACGCACTGCCGTTAATGGTGAGGGTACCATTCGACATATCACCGACGGTGTAACTTAAGTTGACATCGGTGCTGTTGGTATCGGTCGCCGACAAATGACTCGTCGTGAGGGTCGTGTTACTGGATCCTTCGGCTACGGTCATACTGTCGTTCACAATCGTCGCGGTGTCGTCATCCACCGCCGTGACGGTTATCGAGAAAGTTTGGCTGCTTAAGGTGTTGGTGCCGTCGGTGACACTGAAGCTGAAACTGTCACTTGTGGTGTTGCTGTCATCGTGAGTATAGCGAATATTGCCACCGCTAATATCTTGTTGGGTAAAGGTGTCGTTGGTGCCCGATGCCCAAACACTGCCGTTGATGGAGAGTGTGCCGTTCAACACATCGCCGACGGTGTAACTTAAATTGGCATCGGTACTATCGGTATCGGTGGCCGATAATTCGGCGGAGGTTAAGGCGGTACTGCTCGAGCCTTCGGCGACGGTGACGCTGTTATTGACCATGGTGCTGGTATCGTCGTCCACGGCCGTGACGGTAATGCTAAAGGTTTGACTGCTGAGGGTATTGGTGCCATCGATGACCGAAAAACTAAAGCTATCACTGGTAGTGTTCGAGTCATCGTGAGTGTAGAGAATATTACCATCGATAATATCTTGTTGGGTAAAGGTATCGTTGGTGCCCGATGCCCAAGCACTGCCGTTGATGGTGAGTGTTCCATTCGACACATTACTGACGGTGTAACTTAAATTGACATCGGTGCTGTCGGTATCGGTGGCGGATAAGTCGCTGGTGGTGAGTGCGGTGTTGGCGGAACCTTCGGCGACAGTGACAGA
This sequence comes from Pseudohongiellaceae bacterium, assembly GCA_051277005.1. GTDB lineage: Bacteria > Pseudomonadota > Gammaproteobacteria > Pseudomonadales > Dasaniaceae > Dasania. Next base: position 43,302 of record JBNMPS010000002.1, on the reverse strand, counting down.
ATTGTTGACGATGGTGGCGGTATCGTCATCGACGGCGGTCACGGTAATGCTAAAGGTTTGACTGCTTAAAGTATTGGCGCCATCGGTGACACTAAAACTAAAACTGTCACTGGTAGTGTTAGTGTCATCGTGAGTATAAAGAATATTACCGTCGATAATATCCTGCTGGGTAAAGGTATCGTTGCTGCTGCTGGCCCAGGCGCCGCCGTTAATGGTGAGGGTGCCATTACTCACATCACCCACGGTGTAACTTAAATTAGCGTCGGGACTGTCGGCATCGGTGGCCGAGAGTTCGCTGGTGGTAATGACCGTATCCACATCACCTTCGTCGACGGTCAACGAGTTATTCACGAGGGTGGCTGTCTGATCATCTACGGCAGTAATGGTGACCGTAGTCGAGCTACTTACCTCAAGCGCCCCCCCTGTACCTTGGCTACCCGTATTACCATCATTAATAGTCCAATCAATTTGTAGGGAACTGGAGGGGTTTACACTGCCGTTACTGTAGGTAATTTGCCGCAGAATATTATCCACATCGGCGGAGGTCGGGGTTTCATTAGCGTCGGTAAAAGTGATGATTAAGGTGCCAGCTGTTGTCGTGGTATCAAAGGTGGCAAGGGTTTGGCTGTTTTTAATTAAGTTGCTGCCGCTGAGGGAAATGCCATTGGCGTCGCTGAACGAAAAGACATCATTACTGTCGCTGCCGCCATTACGCACTAAGGTAATAACCGCACCATCGTAATTGCCACTGCCTGGATTGAGCGCATCCATCTCGGTATCGCTTACGTCAACATCGCTGTCCAAAATAACAGCCGAACCATTTTCGGTGAACGCTGTTGTGCCCCCCAGTGCCCCCGCTACTGCAAAACTGGTATCCTGGCTGCCATTAGTATTGTAGCGAACCAAACTGAATTCATCATCGCCGCCACCATTGGTCGTGCCCGCCAATAGGATTTTCCCGTCCGACTGCAAGGCCAGGCGGTAACCAATGTCATTATTGCCACTCATGTCGGTCGTGGCGATACCATCGGTATCGAAGGTGGTGTCGAGGCTGCCATCACTATTATAACGGACCACGGCAAAGTCATTATCTGTGCCGTTGTAACTATACCCCCCTACAACAATTTTATCGTCCGATTGCACAACAACACTGTAGGCCTTATCTTCCCCAGAGCCTACTGCTGTGGTCAGCATGCCATCCCCACTAAAAGAGGTATCTAAACTGCCGTCGGTATTGTAGCGAACCAGGGTAAAATCTACATCTCCAGCTTCATCATCGAAGTAACCTGCTAGCAAAATTTTTCCGTCGGATTGCAAGGCCAGACTCTGGCCCCAATCACCAGCAGCCGTTACATCTGTACTAACAATTCCATCGGTATCAAAGGTGGCGTCTAAGCTGCCGTCGGTATCAAGACGCACCAAACCATACGAGCCATTGGCTCCGTCATAACCACCCACCAATATCTTGTCATCATCTTGAATAGCCAGACTATAGCCTATGTCATAGCCGCCTACGGTCACGTTGGCAATGCCATCACCATCAAAACTGGCATCTAAACTACCATCAGTATCATAACGAATAACGGCGAATTGATTGGTGGCTGTATTCATTCCCGCTACGACTATTTTTCCATCGGATTGCAGGCCTATCGAGGCAGACAATGACGAAATATTGGTAGTTACCATACCATCGCTATCAAAACTGGTATCTAAACTGCCATCACTGTTATAACGCACAACGGCATAAATAGTAGCTCCTCCATCAAAGGAGAGGCCCGCTACGAGAATCTTGCCATCGTCTTGGACGATCATGTCTGTTACTCGATCATCTACACTCCCGATGGCGGTAGTAACTGATCCACCACTGCCAAAATCGGTATCCACTGTGCCATCAATGTTATATCGGACTAGGGAAAATACATTCTGGCTCCAGTCATCGCTGAACCCCCCCACCAAAATTTTACCGTCATCCTGAACCGTCACAGCTCTGCCTGTATCACTCCCCACTGCAATATCCGCAGTGGTATAACCCGGCCCTGCTGTAGGTAGAGTGGGGGCGTCATTTACGCCTGTCACTGTAATGCTAAAAGTTTGTCCCGCTAAGGTGTTGGTGCCGTCGGTGGCACTAAAGCTAAAACTGTCACTGGTGGTGTTGGTGTCATCGTGGGTATAAAAAATATTACCGTCGATAATATCCTGCTGGGTAAAGGTATCGTTACTGCTGCTGGCCCAGGCGCCGCCGTTAATGGTGAGGGTGCCGTTACTGACATCACCCACGGTGTAACTTAGGTTAGCGTCGGTGCTGTCGGTATCGGTGGCCGATAAATCACTGGTACTGAGGGCGGTGTTGGTGGAACCTTCGGCCACGGTCACACTGTCATTAACGATGGTGGCGGTATCGTCGTCCACAGCGGTGACGGTAATCGAGAAGGTTTGCCCCACTAAGGCGCTGTCTCCATCGCTGACACTAAAGCTGAAACTGTCACTGGTGGTGTTGCTGTCATCGTGGGTATAGAGAATATTGCCATCGATGATATCTTGCTGGGTAAAGGTATCGTTACTGCCGCTGACCCAAACACCACCGTTGATGGTCAAGGTGCCGTTAGTCACATCACCCACGGTGTAACTCAAGGTGGAGTCTGTTGTATCTGTATCCGTGGCCGATAGCTCTGTGGTGGTAAGCACCGTATCCACATCGCCTTCGGTGACAGTGATACCGGTGTTATTGGCAATAGTCGGGGTGTACACCCGGGTGTGGCCATTGATGGCCCAGCTATAGGTGGTGGTTAGGGTGGTGACGGCGGCGGCTGAGTTCGTACTGTAGGATAAGCCCGTCGCGCCCAATGTCAGACTGGCCGGTGGAGTTTGTGAGGCAAGGCCATTTAAAAAAGCATCGTAATTAGCAACAGATAAGTTTGAACCTTGCAGCATGAAATTGATATTGGTCATGCTGCCAATATTCCAGTCGCCAATATCCTGATCAAAGGCACTGGCGGCAAAAAACATCCCGTTCATAGTAGTAACGTCAGCCGTATCCCAAGATCCGATATCTTTATTGAATGTACTGGCGCCGTAAAACATCACGTACATCGTATCAACGCTGCCGGTATTCCACGATCCAATGTCTTGATCGAAGTCAGCGGCGTTGTAGAACATGTAGGACATGCCGGTGACATTGGCTGTATTCCAAGCCCCGAGGTCTCCATTAAATGCACTGGCATTAGTGAACATACCGTCCATAATTTCAACACTAGCGGTATTCCACGCGCCAATAGCGCCAATATCCTGATTAAACACACTGGCGGTGTTAAACATATTTAACATGGTGGTGACTTTGGCAGTATCCCAGCTGCTAATGTCCTGGTTGAAGGCGCTGGCAGTATGGAATAGGTATTCCATAGTGGTGACGTCAGCGGTATCCCAATCACCAATATCTTGATTGAAGGCAGTGGCAAGATAGAACATGTAGGACATATCAGTGACACTGCCGGTATTCCAACCACCAATGGTCTGATTAATGTTCTGATTGAAGGCGGTGTTACCAGAGAACATCCATGACATGTTGGTCACGTTGGCCGTATCCCAAGTACTGATGTCCTGATTAAACGCACTAGAAGCAAACACCGCTTGCATGTTAGTGACGCTTGATGTGTCCCAGGAACTGATATTCTGATTGAAGACAGTGGCGCCATTAAACATCGCTCGCATATTAGTGACGTTGCCAGTCTCCCACCCGCTGATATCTTGATTAAAGGCGCTGGCTCCATAAAACATAAATGACATATCGGTCACGTTAGAGGTATCCCAACCACTGATGTCGGCATTAAAGCTGGCCGCGTTTCCGAACATAGCCGCCATATTGGTGACGTTGCTTAAGTCCGGCGTATCCACCGCCGATATGCTCAGGTTGTCTGCCCCCTCAAACCCTTGGGTCCAATTCTCAAAGGCTACGTTACCCCATTGTTTGATGTCGGTGATCTTGTCGACATCACCACCGTCATCAAAGGAAAAACCCGAAAAATCCCCCACAATAGTGACATCATAAATGCCAGGTGCTCCAGTGTAGGTGTGCGACACGGTGCCGCTAGCGCCGCTGGTACTGGAGCCATCACCCCAAAAAATGGTGTAGTTGTCACTGCCGCTGTTGACTAAAAATTCGATGGTTTCATTGTCTGAGGTGCCGGCCAGGGTGGTGTCCCAGGTGGTGATAAAGCCAATGCTATCGGCGGTGGCTTCGTCACTGGCGGCGGTGAGGGTGATGGTTTCGGTATCGGAGCCGCTGCCGTCGGAGACACGATAATCAAAGGTTTCCACTCCGTCCGCGATGGCCACGACGTCCAGCCGCCCATCGGCACGCAGGGTTATCGTGGTGCCGGAGGCTAGGGTCGCGACGTCGCCGGGGTTAGTTAAGGTTTTGACGGCACCGCCGTCATCGGTATCGATAATTTCGGAGATGTTGAGCGGATCGCTATCGCCATCGGTGTCGTTAGCCAGGGGGTCAACCACCGTTGGCACCCCGGTCATTACCGTTTCAGCATCCGCCACTGCCACCGGCGCCGCTAAAATATTCTCCCATGCCTGCTGGCCTTGGGCGCTGATGGCCACGCTCGTTTCCAGTGTGCCACTGTTATATTCCAGGTCCCAGTCACCGCCTAAGCGTTCATTGCCAGTGATATCATCGGACGCGCCGACATCGGTAAGGGTTAGCTCGCTTAATTGATTGATGAGGGATTGACCGATGTCTGTTTCTGCCAGATTACAGCCATAGATTAAGATATCCCCTTGCTCGGAAAAAGCATTAGCCCAAAGGGCAATGTCTAGGGTGTTTTGTGACAGCGAGTCGGCATTCAATCGAGTATTGCCTAATTGCACACTGCCGTCGTCGCCGTGGGAAATAATATGAACGGCATCGAGGTCGTCGCGATCCTCGAGTGTATCGGAGATAAGCTGGATGCCATTTTGCTGGCTATCCAATAGCACGACGTCAATGTTGCTATCGTTGCCGGCATTATTGATAATGTCGTCAACCAGCATCTGATAGTTATCGAGGTTGCTGTCGATAAATACAATTTCATGGCGTTGTTGATCAGCAAGAGCGGCATTATCGTCCGGGTTGACACCACTGCGGGTACCTAAATTATCGATGTTCAGGTACTGGGCATTATCGACTTCAACATCATCAACAATAATACCCTCGAGGCCCGCAGAAAAGAGCTGACGTTGCTCAATCTCTTCAATAATCGGTTTCGAATGCGTTAAGTCTTTGCTAAGAACTTTCTTTTTTGGTGGTTGCAACGGTAAAAGCATGGATACCAACCTGTAAAATTAACTAACTATCTGTTTGGGTAATAACAAAATGGATACGGGTGCATTTAAGTAATAAAAACTAGTTAAAATGCAGCAAATACCGAGTAATACCCTCAATTTAGTATAGATAAATAATTGCAAAGTGGCTCAAATAAAGCTCAACCATAGTTTATGAAAAGACGAGAGCTAAACAGCAGTGGCCTTGAATTTAAGCGGTTAGTTTTCAGGGGGCCAACTCAAAGCTGGCCACACAATTGACGCCCGCCACCAATTGATCATCCGGATTAGGTAGGGCAATACGAACGGTGAAACTACCGCTGGCTGAGTCAATGAGCTGGTCCACCATAGTGACCTTGGCTTTAAATGCTTTATTCACTGGGTACTCGGGGCGAATGTGGGCCTCCATACCGGTGGTGATCAATCCAAAGTACTCGGTGGGCGCAATGACCTCTACTTTTAAAGGATCAATTTGAGCCAGTTTCATCAGGGGTCGATCGATAACGGATTCGCCCATGGCCGCGTATATATCCGCGACAATACCGTCGATGGGGCTGTAGATTGTCTTTAAGGATAACTGTGCTTGAGCTAACTCCAGGTTTAAATGTGCGACCTCTTTTTTATCCCGCGCTTTGCTGAGTTCAATTTCAGCCAAGGCTAATTCGGTTGCGGATTTATCGTACTCAAACTGGGACACTGATTTATTGGCGTAGAGATCCTGGACACGCTGATTATTGAGTTGTGCATAGCGCAGCTGGACTTTGCGATTATTGATTTCACTGGATGAGCGCGATTGTTGCTGGGCTAGTTTCACTCTCGCTCTTTCTACTGAAGCTTGAAGCTGCACTAAGGCTTGGCCCTTGGTAATGGTATCTCCGGGTTTAACTAGTATTTTCTCTACCACGGAATCAATAGGGCTGCTTAACTCTATATCGACTTCTGGCTTGACCAAGCAGTCGAGTTCGCTGGGCAGTGCGGCCCATAAAGGGGTACTAACTGCCAGCGTAACGACAGATATAACTAAAGCCTTAACTACAGTTTTAACCGTAAGCAGCACTAAGCATTTTTTTGATCTATTGATTGGTAGCACCATTATAGTTCCCACAATAATACGAAGGTTTATTAACAAAGCTTTAGGAGCGTCTCTATTCAAATTTACCGGAAAAAGCCAATATTCGTCGCAGTTGGCGATCTTGCTGCGTTACTTTTTTTCTTGCCAAGGCCTGCCGTTTTTCATACCGTTTCTGCGGTAGCCTCACTATTAATTGGGAGAGCCAGGGAGGTAGTGACTTGTGCCCTACAGTCAACTTGCTCAATAAATTAAGCGTAGTAGATGAATAGTAATCCACCAAAGCCGGATCATTTAAGGACAAGATTGCTTCAGCACTGCCTGGATCACCTTGACGGGCGCAGCGCCCATAGAGCTGCCGATCAATACGGCGGGAGCTATTGCGATTCAGAGCAATGACATGCAGTCCCCCTAATTCTGCCACGCCTTTTCCCAGCTCAATATCCGTGCCCCTCCCCGCCATGTTGGTGGCAACGGTAATAGCTTGTGCCTGGCCAGCTTGAGCAATGACCTGCGCTTCCTGCTGGTCTTGCTTGGCGTTTAACACCCGGTGCGGAATAGATGCCTGGGTTAATAGTTGGCTAATATGCTCTGATTCTTCCACAGTATTGGTGCCAATCAATACTGGGCGCCGCTGCCTATAGAGCGCTTCGATACGATTCAGTAAGGTGTGAGTTCTCATCTCGTCATTGCGAAATACGGCTTCGCCTAGCCAGTGTCGTCGGCACGGACGGTGTCTTGGCACCGTCAATACACCCAGGTTATAGACCGACCTTAACTCAGCGGCTACATCGCTAAGCGTCCCCGAGGTACCGCCAACACGCAGATAACGACAAAAGAAGCGCTGATAGCTGATGCGCGCCTGGGGTTCTCGTGGTTCGCTGATATTGCAGCCCTCCTTGGCTTCAATCATTTGCTGTAGACCATACTCCCACGCACGATCGGGCATAAGCCGGCCGGTGGCTTCATCGATGATGTTAATTTCATCTTCGGTTATCACGTAGTGCTTATCTTTGCTGTAGAAATACTTGGCCGAGAGGGCTTGCTTGATTAACGTCTCACGGCGACGTTTGTTTTTCCAAAACTCCGACAGGCTAAGACTTAACTCCTCAATATGCTCTTCCCCCCCGGCGTTTAATTCGATGAGCCTGGCTTCTTGATTGATACGATAGTCTATGCCCTCAAACAGCAACGAAGCGATATAAAGCGCATCAGCGTAGGTTTTGGGGCTTACTTCTCCGGGAACGGTTTTAGTAATGATCAGCGGTGTGTTGGCTTCGTCGATGAGCACGCTATCGGCCTCGTCAATTAAGGCAAAACACAAACCTCTGAGCAATACGGGCTGGCACATTGATGGCTGTTGCCGGCATTGAATGCGGCGAAATTGCATACTTAAGGGCCCCGTGCCATCACCGATGGCAATGCGATCCCGCAAATAATCAAAAGCGATCTGTTTATTGGTGGTGTGCACAATATTGCTTTGATAGTGTTGGCGGCATTGGTCGGGGCTCATGCCTGCTATCACGGCTTTGCCCTGCAGCCCCATGCGTTTATAGAGTGGCTGGAGAGTATCGGCATCTCGCTCCGCGAGGTAGTCATTGGACGTAATCACGTGGACCGGGATACCGGCCAGTGCCGCCGTACAGGCCGGTAAGCTGGCCGCTAGGGTTTTACCTTCACCGGTGTTCATTTCAGCGAGCTTACCGTTGATCATGATCCAGCCCGCCAAAACCTGCGCATCGTAATGCCGCTTGCCCAGAGTTCGGCTAGCAGCTTCACGAATGACGGCAAAGGCTTTTAGAATGAGTCGTTTTTGTAACCCGTTTTGTTGGAGTTCGGCGCGTAGTTCGATAATGGCTTGGCTTAGCTCGGCTTCACTGCAATCTTGCAGTGCTTGATTATAGCGATTGACCTGCCTGATGATATGGCGCTTTGAATACCAAGGGGCTTGCAGCAGCGCTTTTGTATACTGAAAACAGCGATAGCCTAATTGCTGTAAAGCGCTCAACTTGGGTTCAGTCAGTTGTGGGTAAACACCCAGAAGAGTGCCTGGGCGCAACTTGATATCAAACATTAAATTGCCTCAGAAAGACTTGGCGGAAACGCCGATACAATTGTGTGACCAGAGCCTCGCCGCCATGATCAATTCGAATATAGGCCCTAGTACCCAAAGCAATAGTGTTATCAGTACCGGCCAATGTCAGATCCACCAAAAAAACATTTTCACTAATCACTCTGCCATCCTCCGCACTAGGGTCGGTAATAAATGGGCCGCCGCCTGCCGTAGAGAGTGCAGCGCTAGGGAGTTGATTAACCGCTTCGGGTGCCTGCCTTAGAATGCTAGCGGTAAAGGTGCGGCCAGGGTGGCTGGCAAACTTGACCTCAATGGAGTCGATGCGCTGGCGTAGCTGACCGATATGAGCCTGTTTCACCACCATGCGTACTGTCGTCATTTGACCATCGACGAGATAACCCAATAGCTCTCCTTTATGAACATATCGGCCGGCTAAGTCGTCCGCTTGGGGCAACACTACTCGACCAGATTTAGCGGTGGTGACGGTCATGGTATTGATTTTATTGAGGGTATGTTGTAGTTGGGACTGGGAGATCCTCAGCTCCTCTTTAATAATGCCCGCAGCCACTAGATTGCTAGTGCGCTTAGCACGGTATTTACTTTGCAACTCTTTGACTCTGGACGCAGCCAAGCGCAATTCAAAGGGTAAAAAAGGATCGTCTAATTGCAAAATTGGGTCGCCAGCATTAACGTGCTGTTGATGACTGACTAAGGGTTTGCTCAAAAATCCATTTTCAGGGGCCACCAACTGGGCTTCATCGGGTTGCCATAACACACCCTGGGTTAGAGTATAGGAAGGCAGAGGAACAAAACCGATGACGCCCACGAGTAAAACCGTTACACCAATAGTGGCCGTCAATAAACGATAACGCTGTTCGCCAATGCAGGAATTACGGGCAAGGTTAATAACAAAGTACAGTGCTTTCAACAGCGGTATCACAAACTGTTGGCCGAGCAACCAAATACCCAAGAGCACACCCGCTATTAATACTTTTTCAGAAACGATAACAATTATAAAGCACACCACTGCCAGTCGGTACACCAAGGAAAGTAGACCGTAAGTGACAAACCAATAGGCTTCCCCGGCAGCGTAAACGGGTGAGTTCGCGTCTTTCAAGCCTAACAAATAACGTTGTAATAGGTAGCGCCAATAGTGGCTGGCGCGTTGGTATAAATTGGGGATGGCCGCGGCATCGGAGAGAATATAATAGGCATCGTATTTTAAAAGGGGATTGCCATTAAAAAACAGCGACGAAATTCCGCCAATCATAAACACATTAAAACCGATGCTTTGAATTATGCCAGGCTCGGCCGCCAGAAATAATAGCAGGCCCAAGGCCGCTAAAAAAGACTCCACTAAAATCCCCGCAGCGCTCACCAACATGCGTTTATATTTACTGCGAAAGCGAACAGAGGTGGAGACATTAACATAGGGGATAGGGACAAATAACATAAAGTTTACCCCCATCTCGTGAACTTCTCCGCCCTCAAGTTTTGCCGCAAAGGCATGCCCCAATTCGTGAACAATTTTAATCGGGGGATAAAGTAAAAATAGCAGTATGAGGTTATAGGGCGAGAGCGTATTAAGGCTAAAATGTTGGCTAATTTGCTGCCAATGTTGGGCTGTTTGTATTGAGGCTATGCCAATCAAGACAATCCATGCCAAAGCCACCCAGCCACTAAAGAGCCAGCGTACTTTGTTAAAATGCTTATTAAGAAAGTCGTCGGGGTCCCAGAGTGGTATTTTCAATGACACTGGGTTGGCTAAGCGTTGTTTAAACCGTGAGTTTTGCTGATTTGCCTGGCGTTCAAATAATTCTTCAGTATCGACTTTGATATCCGCTTGCAGTAAATCCGCAGTGTAAAGTGTCGATAACAGTTGAATTATTTCGTCCTGAGAGGGGCTAAAATCGCCGAGCTGTCGTTCCAATTGGGTGAATATCTCGTCAACACTGCGCTGGCCGTCCAGTAATCCAATAAACTGATAGGCGGCCGAATTAAAACGGTGATGGCGGTCAGTGCTGCCATCTTCCAGAACATACCAGATTAATCCGCGATACTGTTGGCGATTAATACTGATATGGCCGTGCAGACGCGGCCGCAGTTTTGCCGCGCGATACCAGTGTGCGCTGAATGTACTGCCACTCATGGATTAACTCCCCTCGTGATTAACTTTAGCTTCAAGGTAGCCATGACCATAACCACAATCGCAGGGTATTTTGAATGTTGTGGGTGTAAATCCACCAGAGGCTGGCCTTGCCCGTATTGATTCTGCCAACACCTTGCATACCGGGACGCAGTAGCTCAGGTGCGTTGTTTAGCTCTGCCTCGACACGAAAGATGTTGGCGCCATTATCGGCCTTAGCCACAGCGGTTATCGTTTTTACGCCCAGCTGAAGTGTGTTATTGGGAAGGCTCGATAGCACCAGTTCACCGCTTTGCCCTGGTTTGATATAGGCAATTTGAGTCTCATCCACTTTTAAAATAATACGGTAGCCCTCTAGTGGGGCAATTTTAAATAAACTGTCCCCCCGCTCTACGGGCGAGCCCAGCCGCTGGTTTAAATCCCCCTCGATCACAACGCCATCAAAGGGTGCGAGCAACTTTGTTTTGTCTAGTTGCTCGCTATTAAGTTCGATCTCCGCTTTTGCTTGGTTTATTTGCTCCCTAATAACGTTCACCTGAACCAAGTCACGCGTAGACTGTGCCTGACGATATTGACGCTGCAGCTTTTGCAGCTGCCCATTCAGTTTGGTTTGCTCCAGCCGCAGGTCATTATCGTTAAGGCTGGCCAATTCTTCCCCTGCGCTGACCATATCGCCCGCACGGGCAGAAGCGGTTAACAAATACCCTGAAATCGGCGCGGCAATCACCCGCTGCACCTTGCCTTCTAAAATGGCATCCGCAGACACCTGGTATTCGGCATCTATCTGCGTGGTAATTAGAATTAATATAATGGCGAAAGCGCTTGCAAGCTTTATCCCCAAGAAGCGCAGCCCGAAGAGGGTTTTGACTTGCTTACAAAAAGCGCCCCATAATTTTGTGCTAAGGGGTCTTTCCCGCTCGCGTTTGAGCACTAAAAACGGTGTTAATAAAGCCAAGGTTTGACAGCATAAGTCCAAGGTTTCATGCGCTATAGGGTTTTCTTCGTGAATAAGCAGGGTAACCGCACCATAAAATTCACCCTCGTAAGCCAGAGGAATCGTACACAGCGAGCCAACACCAAATTTACGAGCCAAGCCCTGATGTGCGCGCTGGATAACCGTTGCTCCCGCTTGCGGAAATACTAAGACCGTATCCTGTTCAATGGCTTCGTCCATGGCATCGGCAATCATGGTGATTAAGTTGGTGCGTTGATCAAACTCTGCACTGTTGGAGAGCGCCAGTACCTGACAGTGCTGGTGTTTATATTCAGCTAAGGCCACCCGCTCGCATTGATATTGCGCGCTTAGCTCAGCCACTAATTTAAGCACTAATTCATGGTAAGTTGATTGATCTAAGCAGGTAACCAGTACTCCCAAAATACGGCTGTAAAAACGCTCGTCTTTATCAATGCCGGTATAGGCATGATGTAGGTATTGAACGCTGCTTTGTAACGTCTTAAGCAAAATGGACTGGCGTTGAGTCGATAGAGGCCCTACTTTGACGATCAACGCGCCACGCTGGCCTCCGGGACTGGGTATAGGTATGGCAAAGAACCCCCCCATATTGTCGTGTTTGGCTCGCGATTTGGGAATATACAGTGGTGTGGTTTTTTTTAGGCAGTAATTTACCAGTGGCGTAAGCTTTTCATAGCGTTCAAACTTAGGTGGCCATTTTGCCGATAAACTCAGTTTCCCCCCCTGCCTGCTCGGTAGGAGCACAATCGCGGCTTGTGCCTCAGGTGTGAGCCTACAGATAGAGTCCAGCCAGACTTGGGATAATTGATTATCCATTGGCCGATAACCTGTGCGAGGTTTTAATGCCACCCCATTCGCTGCTCGCTTCATATTCCCCTGATAATAACAGGCTTAATACCTCGTTTTCATGAGCCTCGATAGACTGCTGAACAATCGTTTCAATGTTATCTGGCAGCATGCTGAAGTGAGTATTATTGACTCTAATACTGTTAATTAATATATGTTGCATTCGAGTGTCCAGGTGCTGACAAAGCACGTAAGCCAAATGGACTACCGTGACGGCCTCCCAGTATGCGCTATCAGCGTATTGTGGGCGCAAATGGTGTGCTGCCACCTGAGCGTATATTTCGGGTAAGTGCCACAGTTTTACTATCTCAGCCCCCACCTGACAATAGTCGAACCCTAAAGCCTCTTTTTCCAGTTCAGCGATCGATCCCTTTTGCTCGCGATGATCCTGCAGTACTTGAATACAGGCGTCCGGTGCTTTTACATACATGGCAGGGTGACCTATGTCATGTAACATCCCCAGTGTAAAAAACAGGTAGCTGCTTGGTAACGAGCTATAATCCGCAATAATTTTGGCGGCAATGCCGCAGTGGATACTATGCCGCCAAAACTCGGCCATATTCATCATCGTTTGGGGAATAGCGTTGAACGCACGGATACACAAGTAGCTTAAAAAAAGATCGTGTAACTGCTTAACCCCGATGAGGTTAATTGCCTGATTAAGCGTTTTTATTTTACGGCCAAAACCGAAAAATTGACTGTTGGCAATATTAATCACACGGGTCGTTAACATCGCATCCTGGGTGATAACCTTCACATAATCAGGGATGCTCGACCCTGGATTAAGCATCACATCTCGCAGCATCAGGTACACAGCAGGCATAGTGAGATGCCCCGCGAGATCACAAGTAAATTGACGTGCATTATTCATTGGATCCCTATACCTGAAGGATATTCGCCATATCGGCAGTGATACTGAATGCAGATTCCAGTGTGCCTGTTATCGTATCTGCGGAGAGTTGGCTTAATTCCCAGCTAAGAGGCTGGACTTCCATAATACCTATTATCGTGTCACTCGCGATTTGCTGTCTAGCATAAAAGTGTGCAATCTGGATCAGAGCCGTTTCTTGCCGGTAGTCAGTTGCCTGCTCAGGCCTGGGATGGTGGCGGGTAACCTCTTGGTATTGTTTAGGCAAGCCCCATTGCATCATTAACAGAGCTCCAATATCGCCGTAATGGCAATCAAGCAATTGCTGTTCCGCTTCGTAAACTTCTAATTCTTGGTTTTGCGCCAACTCGATAGACTGCACCGCAAATTCAGGAAACTTCGCATACAGTACTAGATGCCCAATATTATGTAATAGCCCCATAACGAATAATTGATCACTGTTCTTTAAATTTAACTGCCTTGCCAGTAAGCGCGCTAAGACGCCAGCATAGAGGCTCATTTGCCAGAACTGTTGGAGCGGCATTATATTATTGGGGAATTTAAGCGAGGTCATTGCCGATAAACTCAGTACCAAATTATGTAATTGACCCATACCAATAAGGTTAGTGGCTTGGGTTAAGCTGCTTACCGATTTGGGGAAACCAAAATAGGCGCTATTCACTAACTTGAGCACTGCTATCGATAAGTTGGGATCGAGCCGAACCACCGCAGCAAAATCATCAACGTCTGACAACTCATCGTCCATCAGTTGCTTAAATTTGAGGTATACTTCCGGTAGTGATACCAGTCCGGTAACGCTTTGCAACTGTTGTTCAAAATCACCGATTAAAACGGGGTTCATACAAAGGGTGCTCTCCATGTATTTATTTAACCTTAACTATAGGCGATATTTAAAAAATAATATCGCTGCAAAAATGTTTGTTAGCTTTTTCTTTGAAGGCATACTCGATAAGGGTTAAACCGTAGAAGGATTTATCAAGCATGAAAAGCTTGATAAATCCTTTTAACTTTCGCAAGCGGTTTCTGCCGAATAATCTAAACTATAGATCGTATTTTAGTCATACAGTCAGAGCCTGTATAAATAGCGATCATATTGAGTTTTTTACCTTTTTACTGGCTAACTGTAACGATTCAATAGGCTTTAGCTCTATCAAATATCAAATAAATGTCTCTACGGCAAGCCAAAAGCCTCATTAATTTACTACACTAATAAAACCTCCGTAGCGCCGATCAAACAATAAGACAAATATTGATGGAAACAGACCACTGCTCACAACAAGTGGATTTACCCGATGATTTAATCATTATTGCCGACAGTGATTTTTTTCGTTGCTGGCAAGATGGCTGCGTTCTCCACTTTAGCCTGAAACGAGACTGGGTATTAAGCTCCGTTGGCGTGCTGGAGCAAGAGATTAATAAGTTACACATTGAGGACAGACGCCTCTGCCAAGTAAGCTTTCTTTGTGGTGGCTTAAGAGAATTAGACCTGTCAGGCGCAATGCTACTTTATCGAACAGCTGAGATGCTCAAAGCCAAAGGCATGGAAACCGATTTTGCGGGTTTCAGAGCCGAGCATTTTAAGTTCATAGAGCAAGTTTTAACCGCCGAGCAAAATAAAGAAGAGATACTTCAGCCGCCACACTTTCTTATCCGTTGTTTCAGCAAGCTCAATCATTTAATGGATGATCTATCCCTTAGTCTTACACAACGGATACAATTTTTATTATCCCTTGGGCGCGCCTTTCGCGATTGTATTCGATCCCCCAGACGCTTTCGCTTGATTGCCACAGCAAGGCATATAGAAGAAGCCGGTGTGAACGCCTTACCCGTGGTGCTTACCATGGGTTTTTTAATTGCTGTGGTTTTGGCCTTTCAAGGGCAAAATCAATTGGCCAAATTTGGCGCACAAATATACACCATAGATTTGGTAGCCACTTCAGTCTTAAGAGAGATGGGCGTATTACTCACGGCTATTATGATTGCAGGGCGATCAGGTAGTGCTTTTGCGGCAGAAATTGGCGTAATGAAGCTCAATGAAGAAATAGACGCCATGAACACAATGGGCATAAAACCCTTTGAAGTGTTAGTCATACCGCGCTTAATCGCCTTATTAATCAGTTTACCGCTCTTGGCTTTTTTAGCTGACATTATTGGCCTGCTAGGGACATTAGCCGTTGCTACCTCATTACTCGATATACCCTTTAGCATGGTGATAGAACGTTTCTTAGCCATCGACATTTCCACTCATTTTTTAATCGGCCTCATTAAGGCGCCATTTTTTGCACTAGTCATTGCCTTAACCGCTTGTTACAAGGGGTTTTACGTGAGTAAGTCTGCCGATGCCGTTGGACGTAACACCACCAGTGCAGTTGTTGAATCAATATTTTTAATTATTGCTGTGGATGCTATTTTCTCAGTCATTTTCGCCACGTTAAATTGGTAACTCGCCATGCCAAATTCCAGTAAAAAAGAAATAATTCGCATTAATCACCTAGTTAATCGTTTTGGTCACCACTTGGTACACGATGGTATTAACCTCAGTGTTTATCAACATGAGATTCTTGGCATTGTTGGTGGTTCGGGTACGGGTAAATCAGTCTTGTTAAATTGCATGCTTGGCTTGCGCCAACCCACTTCCGGCCAGGTCACATTATTTGACCAAGACATATCTTGTGAAGACAGTTTTTGTCAGATGCGCTGGGGGGTTTTATTTCAAACTGGAGCGCTATTCTCTGGACTCACCGTGTTGGAAAACGCCATGGCCCCCATCCGAGAACAAGCTCAAGCGAGTAACGAACTAATAGAAGAAATTGCTCGATTAAAACTACGGATGGTGGGCTTATCTGAAACGGCTTTTAATAAATACCCATCAGAGCTCTCTGGCGGTATGATCAAACGTGCAGCCTTAGCTAGGGCGTTAGCCGTAGAGCCTAAAATCATCTTCTTAGATGAGCCCACTGCTGGTTTAGACCCTATTAGCGCTGCGGAATTTGATGAATTGATTCTCTATTTACGCGAGCATCTAAACCTAACAGTCGTGATGATTTCGCACGACATGGATTCACTGCTAACCATCTGTGATAGGTTTGCTGTAATCGTCGATAAAAAAGCTATAGTAGGTGAGAGGGATGAAATCATTCATCATTCTCACCCCTGGATACAAAAATACTTTGGTGGCGTAAGAGGACGTGCAGCTCTTGCTTAACGATATAAAAAGCACTATTAACGACTAAATAAGCACCTAAATCAATAACCACGGCCACAATAACCGCCACTTAAACAACGGGAGAAGATATGGAGAGACACGCTAAATTCTTTATTGTTAGCTGCTTTATCGCGCTATCAATAGCGGGGCTAATCCTATTCAATTTATGGATATCAAGCCCAGGCACTGATTCAAAATCGTCAGATTACCCCATTCTATTTCGAGGCGCGGTGAGCGGATTATCGGTGGGCAGCGATGTACGTTATTTAGGGGTTTCTATTGGCAGAGTCACCGACATTAATATCAGTGCAAAAAACGCAGGGCATGTAGAAATCATATTTAACTCAAATCAGACAATCCCCGCTAGCGATCTGATTGCCCAATTAGAGCCTCAAGGCATTACTGGTCTATCCATTATTGAATTACGACTAAAGTCAGATCAGGACCCTGGCTTTGAAACACAAGAAAATACCATCCCTGGTTACCCCTCTCTCATCTCGCAATTATCGGGTTCAGCAACAAACTTTGGCGGCTCCGCAAGTAGTATTGTTAGTAAGGTAGACAACTTACTGAGCAACGAGAACATCACCAGTTTAAGCAACAGCATGCAGCAACTGGATCAAACAACCGCTAACTTAGCCAACGTCTCCGGCCAAATGACCGCATTGTTTAAAAACATAAGTCAGGCTAGCCTACAGCTTGAAAAAACCTTAGTAACTTACGGGCAAGTCGGTGACAAAGTAAATAATGAGCTACTCCCCGCCATACAACTTAGTGCTAATGAGTTAAGTCAAACGGCCATATCCGCCAAAAAAATTCTTAACGATAACGCCCCTCAAATCAAACAATTATTCTCCCAAGATATCCCCACCTTAATGGGCATTAGCGATGAGTTATCACAATCATTAAAAGGGATTAATGAACTCAGCAATGGCCTAGACAATGACCCCACCCAACTTATTTATGGCAAACGACTACCTGAAATGGAGGTTAACCTTGAACATTAAGCACATTATTAAATTCGGCGTGGTAGTTAATACATTATTACTTAGCGCTTGTCTGTCATTACCTGATCAACAGCAAAATATGCAACAGCACTTTAACCTTAAAGCCGCCAATTCTGCTTGCAAAAATAGTCAATCTGAAATCATCAAGTTAACCATTACCAACGTCGCAACCGGCTTGAATAACGATAGAGTCATACAGCTCTCTAATCAAACCGGAGAAGTCGTCTACCTGCGTAATATGCGCTGGCCCAATGAGCTACAAACCGTCGTGCAGCAGCGATTAGCGGCTGATTTAGAAAAAGCGGGGTTTTCTGTCATAACGAGCCACTATCAATTTGCTAGTAGCAAACAACTACTCTGCGAAGTACGAGCACTCAATTTAATCAGTGATGGTTCACAAAATCAGGCCCACTTTGCGCTATCGTGCAACTTACTTTCAAAAGGAAAGCAGAGCTTAAAAAACATCAAGGTGAATCAACTCAGTCATATTGACCAACTCTCTAGTGTGAGTATTAACCAAGCGTTAAGCGAAAGCTATAACTTGGGATTTGATCAGCTGTGTAGGAAATTAATACACAAATCGTAATTAATCAGCCTAAGGTCTTTCGACTTTTATATTAAGGGCTGCTCTATTAATTACTTACAACCCTGGCTTTCCAGCGGGTTAGCAATCAAGGCATCAATTGATATCATACTGATGGTGTGGCTAAAAATCACACCGCATCAATATCTGCGATATGGTATTTAAGCAATCGTAGGTTTATTCATAATATAAGCACTTTTGGCTTTAATTAAAAAGTCTGGTTTAATGAACAGATACGCTGATCAAAATTCACCCAGACCAGCCGATTCTCATGTGACTTACCCTTATTTACTGCATGATTAATAATTAATTTAATTTCAACTCTTACCTTTTTAAAAAATTTCCCTATAATGCGCGACCGCGTTATCTGTCGCTTTAGATCTTTCGAGGCTCGCATTGATCATTTTTACACTTACTAATACGATTACCCAGCAAGTCTATGTCGGCATGACTAAAGACTGTGCCAACGAACGCCATAAACAATATATTGCCGCCCTTCCTTTTGGCATTAAAGCGCCACTTTATGATGATATGCGCCAACACGGTGTGGAAGCCTTTGAGCTTAATGAATGTGGTTTCGCTTATGATATGGATGAAGCCAGAGACTTGATGTCCGAAGCGATTACCGGCTTAGAGGCTATTAGCCTACAAAACATGAAAACTTCCGCATCGTCAGTTCAGATCACCACTAAGCCCAAAATTAGCACACGAGCCAAGACCAAATCACCTCCCCTTAAAAAGCCTAAAGACACCAAAACAAAACCCAAAATTGCGACCGGGCGAACAGGTTCTACTGTAAAAGAAAAAAATATTCGTGAAGCTATAGAAAGAGAAAAAGCTGACAGGAAAGAACAGCGCTATCGGCAAATAGCCGCGGAATCTGATGAAATGAAAGCGATTATGGCCAAATTAGACTCGCGAACAGCGGGGACAGCCAAGCGTCGTTAACGCCCACAAATTTGTATTGTCATTACAATAAGTGTTTATAGGAAATAACTATACATTGAGGGGCTAAAGTCTCTCTCTGCTTATTTAGGGTATTACTATCGACGGTTTTATCTAACAAGGCAGAGCCTCTGGCAGTAAATTTACACATACATTTGTCATAGAAACCCTTTAAAGTACTCACAGGGTCCCCCAAACGCTAGAGGCCAACTTATCAGGCCCATATCAATCGATAAAAAGCCTAATAACGCTTAATCTGCTATGCTTTTAGCTGCATAATTATGCCATACCGTACCCGCGACTGCATTTAGATATTTAAAAAACAGTAGAAGTCTGTGATTATTTAAACATCTGTTACCTATGCAAGCTTACTAGTAATATTTGGAGAAACAAATTGGAATCTTTAGAGTGGATCATTCCACCCCTTAATCAAGGTCAGTGGATAGGGCACGGGTTAATTTTTGCTTTTAACATAGCACTATTAATTTTTGCTCGCCCCATTCTTAATTTAATAGAAGCCAATAAAAACAACACTCCCACCTTACGTATATTTCAGGCGCTCAATATACTCGTCCTATTACTACATATTATGGACTTGGCTTTTTTAAGAGCGAGTAATAGCTATGAGAATTATTTCATCAATTTAGGCCTTAGTTTAATGGCTTTATATACAGGGTTATTTTCTTATAAGTTATGTAGCTTTTTATCCCGTAAGCGCTTCGGCCATGAAAAAGTGCTCGACAATAAAAATATATTTTTAGATACCTATAGCAGTCGTTTAGTCGATATTATTCTATTAGGTATTATCGCGGTCACCACAATCTACGCCATCATTAAAATATGGGGCGCCGACAGCATGCTAGAAACCACCGGAATTTTTGGCATTGTCGCTGCGTTACTGGCCTTTACCAGTAATATTTGGGCTCCGGATATCATTAGTGGGCTGATCATTCTAAACACGCAAATTCTAGAAGATGGGGACGTTGTGAAAGTCGATGGCTACCCTGACGAATATATTATTAGTAAAGTAACCTTGGTTTATGTCATTTTATACGACATCCGCAACAATCATCGAACCCTGATACGCAACAGCCAATTCACACAGAGTAAAATTGATAATCTCAGCCGGGTAGCCAGTACCGACGGCATAAGAAAGTCCATAAGCTACAACATCTCATATCCAGATTTAAAAAGTAGTCAGCAGGAAAAACGTAGCGAAGAGTTACAATCCTTTAAAAATAAAATTGATCGTGTTTTTACTCACGCTTTTGATTATTGCGCTAGCCAAAAAGATATCATGGTGAACGATAGCCGCCCTTTTGAATGGGCTCTTACCAAAACAGGTGATTATGCTTTAGAATTTACCCTTTGGTTTTATCTGCAGCGCATACCCAACACCAAGGTCACGGCGACTATTCGAAAACACTTAATGGGTACAATTTACAAGGTTAATGAGGCCGTTTACTCAGCCGCTATTATTGAGAATGTACAACTCTCAACACCTCAACTTAGTATTATCGATATTAAAAACAATCAAGAGCGACTAGCGCCTCACAGCGCCAGCTAATCTGGTTCTATTTAAGTGGTCGAGTGGAGTTACTGCAGAGCGATTAATAGAAATGCTCTTCAAATACGCTATATTAAGATCGCTTTAAGAATTAACAGCACACCACAGATAGGCATAAGAATTAAGGTGTAATGCCGAAAGCGCTGCTGATCAATATTTAACAAATGATGACGGGCCAAAAATGTACCGGCAATGGCACCAAGACCTAACACCGCACCGTAACTTGCGACTTGGAAACTAACGGCACCAAAACTGACATAAGTGATAAGTTTTGCTATCTGCATAAAAAATGAGTTAACCGCTTTAGTCGCAATTAAGCACTCCTTTTCTGCCCCGTAGTTTAACAAAAATGGATTCATCACCGGACCGGTTCCACCCACCAAGCCAGAGACAAAAGCAACAACGCCTCCCAATGCCGAAAAATGAGGTAATCGGACAGTAAAACTTCGCTCACGCTTACCAAATTTAAACTGCCACAATGTGGAAATTAAAAATAGTCCCAAAGCAATTTGCAGCCACTGAACCGACATTTGAGTAAAAATATAGGCTCCCATCACCGCGCCAATTAAACTACCTGGCAGCAACCAGCGAATGATCTGCCAATCAATATAATGCCAAAATATAAAACTGCGTGAAGGGTTAGCGATTAAGGCGGCCAAGGTAACCGTGGGGGCAATAAATTGTGGTGCCAATAATAAGCCCATTACCGGCAGCAAGAGCATGGTGGCTCCACCCGCTGCGACAGTGCTTATAAACCAAGCGGCGCATGCAAGAAAAAATAAGAATAGGTAAATCATGTGGCTATCTGGTCATTCATTGCAAGTTTATTGTTGTAACTCCGCTAGCAGCGCACATAAACAAAAGTGGCTAAAATATCACTATCACGCTAATACAGCCCCTAGCCCTTCACCCGCATTAAACCCTCTTGCGCAGAAGAAGCAATGAGCACACCCTCTCTCGTGTAAAAACTTCCCCGGTTAAATCCACGAGCATGCGCTGAACGCGGGCTATCAACATGATAATAAATCCATTCATCCACACGAAAATCGGTGTGAAACCACATAGCATGATCTAAGCTCGCGGCTTGCAAACCCTTTGTTAAGAAGCCAACAGCATGAGGATACAGCCCAGCTTCCATTAATCCCCAATCTGAAATATAAGCCAGTAAAGTGCGATGTAATGTAGATTGATAGGGTAGTTCGCCGTTAAATTTAAACCAAAAGCCTTTTATAGGCTGCTGCTCTTTCGGCACTATCGGATGGCGGGGATTAACCGAACGCATATCCACCACCCTCTCAGGAATAACAAAAAACTCCTGTCGTATTTCTTGCCCGGCAAGGAGCGCCCTAACTAAATCATCATCGTTAGGTAGGCTAGATGGGTCAGGTATATCGGCGGGCATATCCATCTGATGTTCCAAACCTTCCTCAGCGATCTGAAATGAAATGGAGCAATTGAAAATAGCCTTGCCGCTTTGCTTAGCTACCACTCTGCGCGTTGAAAAGCTCCCACCATCGCGAATAGGGTCTACATCATAAACAATGGGGTGATCTTGGTCGCCTCGGCGTAAAAAATAGGCATGTAGGGAGTGCGGATGACGCTCTTCATCCACCGTGCGAGTAGCGGCATTAAGCGCCTGAGCTAAAACTTGACCACCAAACACTTGTGGCAGTGGCAATTTTAAGGTGTGCCCTCTAAACTGCAGTATGTCTAATTGCTCGACATGTAAACTTTCTAGCAAGTCATTCAGCTCAAACATAAAAGGTCATTCCACAGTTCGGTCGATCTACATCATACTCAACTGAAAGTTGATCAGCTAATAATTTTTTAATGACTAACGATGATCATCAATTGGTTAATTTTGCCAATAACGCCTGAATGATTTGCTCTTGATTTTTATTGTTACAGTCAATGATCACATCGGCATACTGTTTATACAAGGCCTCTCGCTCGGCAAATAAATTCTCTAGATTTTGCCCGGGTTGACGGGCTATGCCTCGCGTATCAAAATTATGTATGCGACGACGTAGTTCATCTAAGCTCGCCTGCAAATAAACAACGGGGCCTAATTTTTTTAGTTTTTCCATACCTTCGCGGCTATAAACAGCGCTACCACCGGTAGCAATAACATGGTGAGATAAGTCCACCGCTTGCAACACTTCTGCTTCAATGCACCTCAATTTTAAATAATCGGCTGCATCGAGGATATCTTGCAGGGTTTTACCTTCACGCAACTGAATCAAGACATCGGTATCAACAAAATCTCTAGCCGTTTCTTTGGCTAACAAAATACCTATAGTGCTCTTTCCCGCACCCGGCATACCAATTAATACGACACTACCTTTACCGACCACTGACTTACCCTTGCATGTAAAAGCCCTGACAGAAACACCGCTTCTCGCCAAGGCTTTATTATTGTTCTTAATTTATTAACTAAAGCTTAACACTCAATGATACTAACCGGTACCGCCCCCACATTGACCGCCAAAACACAGCTATGCCGACGCTACTTAATGGGGATATTGATACACGCTGAATTGCGCTGGCGTATTTAAAAAGGCACTTACAATTATCACAAACTACTGATTTAAAAGGAATTTAGATACAACAGAGATGAAATACGACTTTTTAACGCATTAACGTAAACACGCGGTAAATGTCTAGAAAGTATGAGGGAGATAAAATAAAAGGGAGTAAACAATCAAAATAGTGGGCAAAAAAATGCCCGGTCCATTGCGGTCCGGGCAGTATCAACGATCACTGCAAGTCATAGACGAATTCCTTCGCAAATTTAGCTTCAAGCTGCTTTTCTAAAGCAATAGAAATATTTTCTAACCTTTGAGACAACTCCAACTCTACTTGTTTGGCAATAGTATCTGTGGCGACATTTACGGCCTTTGGGGTTACCCATTGGTTTTCGGCGGTGATGCTATTCATTGCCAGAATCATTGCAGCATCTTCACCGAATCCAGTTTCAGCAACGGCGGTGGTACCACCTAAAAGACCTACGATCGCGGCTAGCACAGCCAAGTTTTTCATGATTATTCTCCAATATTGTAGTGTTTAATTAATAGGCTTATTGCCTGAATTTGCAGCAGTAATGGCCATCTTATAACGCAAACAAGCATGTGTTACCGCAACGACACAGACAGTAACACATGTTTATTTTATGTCTACACAATTGTGTGAAATATTAACTATTATTTTACTTAAATGGCCAAAAATCCATTAAATAGCCCGGAAAAGCCAAAAAAAAACCGTTAGATGGTCAAAAAAACAACCAGTAACACAAATGACTATAACGGTAACACTATGGCGAAAGATACTCGAGCCTGGGTAAAACACTAACCCCAACCGTGACTTTATTTTATCGCCTGATAAACACCACCCTTTACCTTATAACGGGCCAATACACCTTATGGCTTACGCCCCCACCCTAAAAACACCCTACACTTACAACATACCCTGCATTTTGGAACTCTGTTATGAGCAAATCCACCATCGCCTTTATCGGTTTAGGTAACATGGGCGGCTACATGGCCGCCAACTCAGTGAAATCTGGCTTTATCGTCCGCGCTTTTGACCTTAGCTCCACCGCCTTAGAACACGCTAAAGGGCTTGGATGTATATAGCTGACTCCACTCTAGAGGCCACTCAATATGTTGCCGGCCATACAAATGGCTGGCACCGCAGAGGCTATACAAATGGGAGTTAATGGTGGCCTTGACCCAAAAACGCTTTCTAGCATTATGATCTACAGCTCTTTGAACCTTAAAAAAATGTTTTGGCAGATTTATAAGCTAGTGATAGCTGAAGGCCGCTTGAAAAAGGCAGTGCAATCAACCAACGGGAATAATGAGAAAACCCTTAGATTTACTCAGTAAGTCATACAAAAAAAGGGGTGACCGCTATAAGCGGCCACCCCTTTTTCAAACCTCTAACACCTTTATGATAATAGCTTATGACCTTCCGGCAGCTGCCGTGACATCCATAAAGCCAGTTTATGGCGCATATTAGGATCGTTATCCTGGCCCTTAGCCAGCGGTTGTATTAACTTATCGTGAGCCAATAGGCGGTATAAATAGGTCACTTTATTCTTAGCGGAGTCTGTTGCTTCAAACTCGCCCACCCCACGTTTTTTAATATAGACGGCGCCAACTCTAAGCGCTTCGGTCACCAATTCAGGCTCATTTTTTAATTTTTTCATGTCGAGCTTCTCATTTATGATTATTCTGCTAACTCAGCGGCCGCGGCTAGCTTCTCTCTTTCAGCCTTTGAGACATAACGCTCTTTGCCCCTTGGATTTAGCTTGGCATTGGCTTTTTTGGCTTTCTTTTTAAAGGTTTGATTAATCTTCTTTTTACGGTTCATAGTACTATTACAAAGCTGATAGATTACTGATACTGCCGTAGCTGGAACTATAGACGGCTCATAAATAATAACATTATCTGAGAATTAGTCATGCTAGCAGTGATTTCCCTCCTGACTTTGCCAAACGAATTACTAACCAACCACTTTCGTACGGACATTAAAAAAGCCCATACCTTGCGATATGGGCTTTTTTAATATGGTGCGCTCGGAAGGATTCGAACCTTCGACCGCTCGGTTCGTAGCCGAGTACTCTATCCAGCTGAGCTACGAGCGCATAAGTCCGCACTATATGGATCTGTACGACTTTAGTCAACCTTGAGCTGTGAAATATTTACTATTATTAAACCGCAATAAAACAAACGATTACACCGCAAATAAATGAATACTATTGAAGCAACCAATATTTAAAAAAACATCCCTTATACGCTTCGTCTAACCGTTTACGAGCAAAACGTATAAACAAAAAAGGCCTCCCTACTGGGAAGCCTTTTTTGTTTAATATGGTGCGCCCGGAAGGATTCGAACCTTCGACCGCTCGGTTCGTAGCCGAGTACTCTATCCAGCTGAGCTACGGGCGCACAAAGTTGATATGGTTTATACCCTTATATCATTGGGCTGGCTTGTCATTACAACTTAACCTGGAGAGGGTCTTCAAATTAGCTTTTCGACTATTTTGAGCCCTTCGGGGCTTCGCCCTTAGCTCGCTCTAATTCTGCGTTAGGCAAAATTGGTTGAACCTTTTGTGAACAAACAACGCATTCACTCATTATTTATAAATAGCCACCGCTGGTGTGATTTATAAATAAATGGCGGAGAAGGAGGGATTCTGACCAAATGGCTGTAAGCCCCATCCCTTCGCTGTCGGTGTTGGCCAAGTTAGTATACTTTGTGCCAAAACTTGTGCCAATTATATAGAAGCTTAAAAGGCCTGTCAGTCCACTTTATAACCATCCATCATGTTTTTTTCTCCTTTTTAGCTAAATAAGCACATATATACACTCGAGTCTGTAACAATCAAGAGGCACTATCTAACCCTATGCCCAGCTAACGGCTATTTATGACCTCTAAAATGCCCAAACTTACGTCATTGCACTACCTCACCGTCACCACAAGAATAACGATAGGTCACTGGAGACCAGCAACCATTGTCACCGATTTTTCTGACTACACCTACACCAGCGATGAAAACAAGTGATTCTTTTAGTGTTCGAAATAGCTCACCATATAATGCACTAGTTGAATCTTTAGGCCGATAGAGGCGTACTTTTTAAAGTATCGAAAGAACTGCAAAGTTGAGCCCTATACAAGTCCATACCACACAAAGCTACCTGCGTAGCTACTAGATCAGGATCACCGTGCCTAGGCCAAGGAATGCAAGAAAGCCGACGACGTCTGTCGCAGTGGTCAGAACCACACCTCCCGCTAGCGCAGGATCAATACCGATCTGCTTGAGGAAGATAGGGATCACCGCGCCAGCTAATGCGCCAGTTATCATGGCAACCATCAGCGACATACCGAAAACCAGCCCAAGCATCCAATCGGAAAACCACCAGAAGGCGATGGTTGCGACAATCAGGGCCCAGAACATACCGTTCAGCAGCCCGATGCCCAGTTCATGGCGCAGCAAACGCCAAAAGTTACTCTGGCCGATCTGTTCAAGCGCAATGCCGCGGGTGACTAAGGTCAGTGTCTGACTGCCAGCAATCCCCCCCATGCTGGCAACAACCGGCATCAACACCGCTAGGGCGACAATTTTTTCGATAGTGGCACCGAATAGGCCGATAACGCCCGCCGCCAAAAAAGCCGTTACTAGGTTGATTCCCAACCAGAATGCCCGGCGTAACGAGCCGTGGATGATGGGGGAAAACATATCCTCATGCGGATCAAGACCCGCACGTCCAAGCAATTCTCGGTCGCTCTCATTACGCAGCACATCGATAATATCGTCCACGGTTATCCGCCCTAGCAGATGCTGCTCTTCATCGATCACGGGTGCGGATAGCAGATCGTTGTCGGCAAAGGTCCGCGCTACCTCTCTGGCAGCCTGTAATGGGGTAAAGCTGATCACCGATACGGTCATAACATCGGCGACTTTGGAGTCTGGCGGACTCGAAACCAGCGTACTCAACGGCAGGAAGCCACTCAGGCGATTACCCCGGTCGACAACCATCAGGCTGTCGAGGTGTTCGGCCAGCTCCCCCTCGCGACTGCGTAGGCGGCGCAGAAAACGCAGTACTGCTTTGAGGGTGACATCGGCACGGATGGCGGTCGCATCCAAGTCCATCAGCCCTCCGGCAGTGTCATCCGGGTAGTCCTTAACTAGGCTATAGCGCTTTTTTCTCTGGTCATCCATCGCTGCCACCATGGCATTGACGACCGAGATAGGCAGATCATCATCCAGATCCGCAAGCTCATCCATCTGCACTGCGGAGAGGCACTCTAGCAACCGCTCCGGCTTGGTATGACGGATCAACTTGCGCCGGGAATTGCCGTGGGTTTCTAACAGCACCTCGGCCATTTTTTCCAACGCTACCTGTTGCCACAGCAGGGCGCGCAGAGGGCTTGGTAGTGAGTCGATAATACGCGCAAGCTCTGGTGGTGATAGCGGGGTGATCAAGTGCCTGATGTCGCTGCCATCATCTTTTTCAAGAATACACGTGAGGATACCGACCAGTTCGTGCAGCTTGACGCTATTGGGCATACAGATGTTCCTTTTCTATACTACAGTACTCTAAATCTCAGATTTTAAAGCTAAAACATTGATTATAGTGCTACCTGATAATCTAATATCCACAGAACTGATCTGTACCATTCAGAACAGGCACAACTATAACGAATGGGCTACGTCATCGTCTGCGTTTGTTCATCTTATAACTGATGATCAAGACAAGTACCTAATTATGACGCTGCTATCAGGGCTAATCGGTATTATTTCAAGATATTTGTCAGCCGCAATTGTTTTCAAAGTCTAATAAGGCGCAGCATGCGGTCGGCTGTGCTAGATGTTGAATGTCTGCTTAGTCAAAACAGCAGCCCTAAGCACATTGTTCATTCGAGGCGTTTTTACTTCCGGTTCTGGCATCTTGTTAACTACTATAGTTCTACCAATAACAGTCTGCTTATAGGCTTAAAGCAGACGGTCAGGTAACTAAAAAAAGCCTCAACATAGGTGCGGATTTGGAGCGGCACAGCACCAAAAGTAGTAATTAAATTCTTGAACTATTCACAAAATTTTAAGTGTGAAGTGGTAGGTAATCAGTATTTTTAGCGAATCTTTTTGTAGATTAAACTCGCCGAAGCTGCCGACACTAAACGTCGCGCGCAGCACTGATTGACTCCTACTTTTCACTTCTGAACCAAGGGCTTTTCTTTATTCGAATGGCTACTCGCGACATAAACAAAATAAACAAACCCGTGGCTATGCCGGGTAAGCCTTCATAAACCAACTCCTGTAACCCCATATAGCGCCATGAAAGTGCTACAACTAGTCCGGCTAAGATGGCGATAATGCTTGCGGCCTGCGATGGCTTTTTACCAAGACATAAAAACACCAACAAAGGAACAAAGGCGCTGGCTAATCCTGACCAGGCCATAATGACCATATTGAATACACTTTGGTTGTTCGAGAGCGCTAGCAATAGTGCGATTATGGTAATCAAAACCGTAGTGAGTTTTAACAACCAAATACGTTCAACTTTATGAGGCAGAATATCGTGCGTGATAGCCGCAGAGCAGCTGAGCACCAGAGAATCGGCGGTTGACATGGTTGCTGCAAAAATACCGGCAAGAATCAGTCCGACCAAAGCAGAAGGCAGTAGCTGCTGCGCCATCATCGGCAATGCCAGCTCTGCATCAAAGACGCCTAAATCCGATAAATAAATACGGGAAAGCATACCCACACCTGTTGCCATAGCGTAAAATATAATAAAAAACAGATAGTACCAAAGTTTCGCCTGGCGAATATTCGCGGAATCATTGAGTGCCATAAAGCGCACCATAATGTGGGGTTGCCCAATCACGGAGATGCCGGCAAACAACCAGCTTACAATAAACAAGCCGCCGCCTAGCCAGCCAGATACCACCAAGTCCTTTGGAAGCCAGTCCATAAATCCCTCTACTGCTTGCATCTGTTCGATAGCACTTGAAACGCCACCCAAATTCAATACAGCCACAACTAAGAGTGTTCCCATGGCGACAATCATAACAGTGGACTGAGCAGCATCGGTCCAGATGGATGCCCGGATACCACCCGCAAAACAATAGAAGCTCACCAGAATAGCGCCAACAACCGACCCTGACCACAGCGGCCAGTCTAATAAAACATGCAAGGTCTTACCGCCTGCTACTAATTGCGCAGCTGCATAGGTCAATAAAAAAAATAAGGTAATAATTCCAATCAGGCGTTGAATAGCGGTAAAATTTTGGCCATGCCAATGGCTTAGTACACCCGCGTAACTGATTTCACCACTATCCTCAGTCGCCTGCCGCAAACGCTGATGGACATAAAGCGATGCCAGAAAATCACCCGCGATCCATCCGATCATAAGCCAGATCGAAGCCAACCCAGTCGCGTAGGTATAACCAATGACGCCAATAAACATGTAACCACTGTTATTAGTAGCCACCGCCGACAGACCCACTAACCAAGGGCGCACATTACTGCTGGCAAGATAATAATCTTCTTTTGTTCCGCGACTAAACCAGAAAGAGGCTAGGCCAACTCCCGTAAAGCACAGTAAAAAACCAATAAACGAATAAACCATCAGCGATTTCCGATATACGTAATATGTTTAGTTGAGCGAGTGGGTAAATTAATAGCAATCTCATAGTGAAAAATTTAGAACGACCTATTAAGCTCTTTGACAAACTGAATATATGTCAGAACGCTCTCCATTCCTCTGAGTTCAACAACACAGCTATAGGTTTAACCTTTATTGCCAGAAGCTGCGTTAATCTCATTTTTTAGCGCTCCTTGCCTGTGAGATCCGATTTGTTGAGATGCATGGCTAGTTCATTAAATACCTCATGGTTAACCAGTGGCTGTAACGCTGGATCTTCTCGTATCTCATCCAGATAACTTTCTCGCCGGCTCAATGCCTTGGCCAGATAACGCAGTGCCTCATCAAACTGGCTCATTGCCGTATAAGCACAGGCAAGCTGGTAGAAGGCATGGCTATTTTCCGGATCTATCTTTAACGCCTGAAGACATAAATTGGCCGCCCACTGTGGCTCGTTCAATTCCAAAACTGCATCGGCCTTGTAAGTCAGGGCTTCGCAGTCTTCATGACGTAGTTTCAAAATCTCATCATAACTGGTGATTTTATTGGCGGGAGATGGCTCTTGTTGAGCGCGCAGCCAAAGCGATTGAACGTCCTGTGTTAACTCAATTTCTTCACGATTTTCTTCAATGTGCAGAGTCTTCTGGTGTAATTGGGTTTCTATCGTTTCTAATCGACTTTCATATTCATGAATGAGTTTGGATATTTCTTCATCCGCCAGGGAGTGAACACGCTCTTTAATATCCCTTATCGAAGTCCAGCCGACCAGCACTAATACCGATGTAGTCGCCGCGATTAGATAAAAGAAATAGGTGACGGTATCAGTCGCATAAGCCACCGCTCGATCCACCGAATGATGCTCACGATCTAAAATTTGCTGTATTAATTCTTGTTTGGTTTTTGCCTGATCAATGCGCAGTAGCTTAAGTTCATCTAGGACATAGCGCTCAACAAAAGGCGAATAGAGCGGTTTTTCTAAATCCTCTACCGCTTTCGCTATACGCTCTTCCCCTCCATTTTCTGCAAATAACAAGATGGGCAGTAAGCTAGTGAGTAGTATTAGTATCTTTATAACGCGAGACATATAGCCCTACCATGATCATGTACTTCCACCAATGCGGCATGCAGTCCTTTAACGGTGTCGTCATAGTCAGACTCATTGACGATAAACTGCATATCCACCTGACGCATCGACTGATGCACCGCCAGTACACTAATGTTTTTATTGGCTACAGCCTGTACTGCTTTTGCTAGGATACCGGGGATTTGCATATCGCT
Source organism: Pseudohongiellaceae bacterium (assembly GCA_051277005.1). Lineage (GTDB taxonomy): Bacteria > Pseudomonadota > Gammaproteobacteria > Pseudomonadales > Dasaniaceae > Dasania. The sequence continues at coordinate 12,267 of JBNMPS010000002.1, read as the reverse complement.
GCCTATAGCGGAAACAATCGCCACTTTCTGCTGATTCACTTCTGCTTCCGGATAGCGCTCTTCTATTGCGGCGCGTATACGCTTAATCGTTTTTAAATTCGTCGTTAAAAAATGAGTAATGGTATTGGCGTTAATATCTTTCGATACGATATAAGCCTTAAATCGCTTAATGGTAGCGACCAACTCACAGTCATAATCATAATCATAATCATAATCATAATCATAATCATAATCATGTAAACTACCCGCCATATCTTGATCAAACAGCGCTAGCGCATAAATACCCTTACAGCCCGCGATAATTTCCACGCAGGAAGAGTCGCTGACATAATCACCGGTTATTAATGTGCAGGGGTGCTCAGGCTCAAAGGTGTTTTTTACCCGAAGTGGAATACTATTCTGGCGCAAACCTTTTGCGGCTTTAGGATGAATAGCCTCCATTCCAAGATTGGCCAGCTGGTCTGCCACATCATAGTTAGTGCGACCAATAGGCACGGCATTAGCTTCGCCCACCAATCGAGGGTCAGCGCTACTCAAGTGAAACTCTTTGTGAATAATCGCTTCACTTGCTTTAGTTAAAACCGCTAAGCGGCTGAATATCATCTCACTATAGCCTCTATCAAAAGATGACATCAAACCAATATCACTGTGAGCATAACCGATCACAACAGGGAGTTGTTTATCAAGATCGATATTTTTAAAACTCTGTCTAATACGTTCATCTAGCGGAAGATGAAGACTTGCTCGCCAACTGGTCAAATCGACAAAGCAGGCATTGACACCATCGCGTTTAAGCAACTCCGTGGTATTCCAAGCGCTGTGAGCCTCTCCGATACTGGCCAACATTTCTCTAACCGTGATCAAGTGAATATCCAATGCAAAATGCCCATGCTGGCAAAGACTCTGTAAGTCGAGAAAACACTGCTTAGCTGTTTTCAATCGTTCATCTAAAAACGAATTAGCTTTTGCTAGCAAGGTACCTCGTCCAAACAACTGCTCGTTAATTATTTTGAGTTCATTGCGTAACTCTTCAAATTTATCTAGCCGGCCATCATCTTCAATTCCGCAGGAAAACGGGCCATAAATACCAGGCTGCCCACTTTTTTTGTGCTCTAGCAACTGATTCGTAATACCACTATACGCGGACACCACAAATATTCTCTGGTACACATTTTTCATCTTTCGATTAAGAATGATGGTGTCACGAACCGATGCATAATCACTCATCGATGTACCACCGATTTTTTCAACCGTATGCATATTTCCCTCTACATTTTGTTTCTAAATGTTGTTTTCTTCGGCGCAAGATAGACATAACTGTGAAACGAGAACGGCCATCAATCTGGCCACCGGAATCTTACGTTCGCACTGTTCACAGCTGCCTGCGTTACTACTATTTAGCCATACTAAACTTCGTGCGAGCTGCGAGAGCTCCCACTGATGATCCTGCTTAACCCTACCGCTTACAGATGCCTGAATATTTAAATGCATATTTGCTGCGGCATCATCCGACTGCTCCTGCTTATTCATCGCTAATGATTCATCGTTGGAGATTGTCGTCTCTAACTCCGCTATCCGCGCTGCTATTTTTTCAAGTAACATTTGACGATCATCTACCTTCATGAAAAATCACCCTTACTCATAGCTGGAATCGGTTTAATATTGTTACGTGTACAGATATGCTCCGGCCTGGGACGCTGAGCACAAAATGGTTGAACCACTTTATTACTTAGCGCGTTATAAACGAAAAATATATTTGACCTTGTGTGAGGGCTAATATTGCCGTTCGAGCCATGTACCACATTGCAATCAAATACGATAACACTGCCTGGCGCACCAGTTGCCGTAGCAATTCCGCCTTGATCGACCAACTCGGATAAACAGTGATCAGAGGGCACGCCATACTCCTGTTTTTTTAGCGATGCCAGATGATGATTACCCGGAGTTTCACCTTCGCATGCAACGTATTGTTGATGCGAGCCGGGTATTAACATGAGCGGCCCATTGTGGGTTAAATTTTCCGTTAGAGTGACCGACATACTTAATGCCCGCATGCGAGGCATGCCGTCCTCCACATGCCATGTTTCAAAATCAGAATGCCAATAAAACTCTTTTCCGCGAAAACCGGGTTTATAATTGAGACGAGACTGGTGTATATACACCTCATCATCCAATATATACCTTGCTAGACCTGCTAAACGTTCATTCGATACAAGTTTGTTAAAGATTGGGCTGTTTTCATGTACATGAAACACCGAGCGCACCTCCTCACTATCTATTTCGATGATAGCTTCACCGGCTTGTTGAAAAGTTTTATCAGATCGAAGGCGTTCCGACTCTTTTAAAAGCTCATCGACCTCCGCCAAAGAAAATACATTATCGAGCACCATAAACCCCTGTTGCTCGAACTGCCTGATGAAAGAAGGATCAATGGGCGGTTTGCTACCTTCAGGGGCATAAACTACTGGATCTTTTCGTTTAACTAGTTTCGCTTTTTGTCCGTTACGTGAAGGGTATACATCTTCGACTATTGCAGAATTTCTAAGACTACTATTATTGATAAGTACATCACTCCTAATTTTAAAATCACTCCTTTATGACTTCAGCATCTAATTCATAAGCGCCTTCGGCGTTATGAACTTCCTTACCATTAAGCGGTGGATTAAAGACACAGGCCATAGCCATTTCTTTAAAAGCGCGAAGTATATGTTTATCATGCTTGTCTAAAACATACATGGCCCCTGGTTTAATAGGATATTTTTTACCATCTATTAACGTTTCAACTTCGCCTTCACCAGAGATGCAATAGACCGACTCCAGATGGTTTTGATAATGCATTTCAAAATCAGCACCTTGGTAAATCGTTGTAATATGAAAAGAAAATCCCATTTGATCTTCTTTAAGAAGTAATCGCGTGCTTTCCCAATTACTATCAGAGGACACAACTCTTCGAGTCGATTGGTTGGCGTCAGATAAATTACGTACGATCAATTGCATTGCCTTATTTTTGATTGTTAGTTACTGAAGTCTTTTATACCTGCGAAACTTAACTGGCGTTGAAGTAGAGATTCCCCTCAGGAATATCTTCTTTAGCGCACACATCCCGAATAGCGTCTTCGACAATATCGATGCCTTTTTTCAGGTTTTCATCACTAATAACTAAAGGGCATAAAAATTTCACCACGTGATCATCCGCCCCACTGGTTTCGATGAGAAGGCCTTTTTTGAAGGAGTTACTGGTGATTTTCCCGGCTATTTCACCATTGACACAATTAATGCCCTGGAACATACCCCGCCCCTTAGTGGTAAAATTACCTTCTCCATATTGACGGGCTATGTTTTCCAAGCGATCAGTAATATATTGCCCCTTACGCTTAACCTCTTCGGAAAATTGATCATTCAACCAATAGTGCTCGATCGCCGCCTTGGCCGTGACAAAGGCGAGGTTATTGCCTCGAAAAGTGCCATTGTGTTCGCCTGGCTTCCACTGATCAAACTCCGGTTTCATTAACACAACCGCAAAAGGCAAACCATAACCCCCTAGCGATTTCGATAAAGTAATAATGTCTGGCTCAATACCAGATTCTTCAAAACTAAAAAAATCACCAGTACGGCCGCAACCGGCTTGAATATCATCAACGATTAGTAGAATTTTGTGCTTTCGGCATACCGTCTGAAGATTTTTCAACCATTCAATACTGGCAGCATTGATACCACCCTCACCTTGAACTGTTTCAACGATCACTCCAGCAGGTGAGTTAATGCCGCTACTGGAATCCGAGAGCACCTTATCGAGGTATTCAGTGGTATCGATGTTATCCCCCAAATACCCGTCGTAAGGCATGCGGTGGGTGCCGGTTAAGCTGACGCCTGCCGCATTCCTGTGATGAGAGTTACCTGTTGCCGCCAGAGATCCTAAGCTGACCCCATGAAAACCATTAGTAAAGGTAACAATGTTCTGCTGCCCGGTTACATTACGGGCAATTTTCATGGCCGCTTCGACAGCATTGGTGCCCGTTGGCCCGGTAAACTGCACCATATACTCCATGCCCCGAGGCTTGAGTATATGGTCATTAAAGGCTTGCAAGAACTCCCCTTTGGCTTTGGTATGCATGTCCAAACCGTGGGTAATACCATCGTTTTCAATGTACTTCAGAAGCTCTTCTTTAAAAAGCGGGTTGTTGTGTCCATAATTTAGCGTTCCCGCACCTGCCAGAAAGTCCAAATACTGCAGGCCATCTTCATCCCACATAAACTCACCCTTGGCACGATTAAAAACACGTGGGAAGGAGCGGGCATAACTTTGTACTTCTGATTCGATTTCATCAAAAATCTTCATGGTACGTCTCTTATCTGATCAAGGTTAAAGGGGCCGATACTAGCCAACGACTCCGAGTCATGCTGGCCGTCAAAATGTGTTTGTTTATCCAGCCATAGAGAAGGTTGAAGCTCTGTATCCAAACGCTTCGCGAGGTTTTTAAATAGCCCCCAAGATGGCTGATTGTCTGGAGTGATAGTTGTTTCTAGATAACGGATACCTTGGCAAGAAGGACGATTCAGTATGTGCGACAACATCTGAGAGGCCAGCCCAAGCCCGCGAGCGCGTTCATCAACAGCAACCTGCCAGATAAACAGGGTATCAAGACGCTCTGGCACCAAATACCCCGATATGAACCCAGCCAGCTCACCCTCCAAATCTGCCGCCACAGAAGTATTTGAAAAATGCCCGCACTGGAGCAAATTACAGTAGCTAGAGTTGGTATCTAGCGGTGGGCAACGCTGGATCAACCGGAATACGGACATGCCGTCTTCGAGTGTCGGCATCCGAAGTAAAATAGTTTGAGAAGAAAGCAAAGATAAACCTATAAGCTAGATAATTAATTAGATCTCTAATAATAATTTTATGACAAAACGCCTATATATCAATTATTTATAGCAAATAAATCATAAATATTAATTAGATGACGAAACATAGTACACTAAATGTTATTGTTTCTCCAGACTCTATACACAAACCATAAGAGAGAGGTGAGGATTGCCGAAAAATCAGTGGATCAGCTTCCAGGTGGGGCCGGAGACTTACGCGCACCCCATAGCTAATATCAAAGAGATCATCCCTTTCACAACCCCTGCTCCTGTTCCAGGCGCGCCAAATGGGGTCGAGGGGATTCTTAACATCCGAGGTAGTGCGGTCACTATTTTATCGGGCCGAGCACTATTGAGTCAGAAAGTACCCAAGGAGCGGTATAAATGGCGCGTGATTATTTTAGAGATTGAGGCTAGCCAGGTTGGCATAAGCGTTGACTCTATCGGCGACATCATCGCCCTTAACAGTAGTGACGCCGAATGGATGGCCCGGGGTGACCAGCGCGAGCCAATCAAAGGGACAATTCTGAAAGATGATCAGCTATACATATTGACTGATTTTAGCGAATGCGTGCACAACGACAATGAAGGTCAGTAATTTCTTTAGACTTGTAAATAATCTAAGATATAATGCACTTATAGATCGCCAAATAGGGAGACGCCTTTGAATAACATTCACGACGTATTAGTGGCGCTAAGGCGCGTAATTAGAGCTACTGACTTACACTCCAAGCACTTAGCCAAAACTACAGGGCTCACAGCACCTCAAATTCTGCTACTGCAAGCCATTCGAGACAAAGGCGAAGTGACGATTGGTGAGCTTGCCAACGAGATAAGCCTCAGTCAGGCCACCGTTACCACTATCCTAGATCGACTTGAAAAGCGCGAACTCGTTTATCGTGAACGCTCAAAAGAAGATAAACGAAAAGCGCATGCCTACCTTACCGAGAAGGCTATCGAAGTTTTAAAAGAGGCGCCTATTCCATTGCAAGATCACTTCTCTCGCCAGTTCGACGACCTGCAAGAGTGGGAGCAAACAATGATCATCTCTTCACTTCAGCGCATAGCCCAGATGATGGACGCCCAGCACATTGATGCCTCACCGATGCTAGATATTGGACTTCTAGACCGCCAGAGCACTGCGATTGATAAGCCTGATGCATTCCCCGGTAAGCAAGAGAGCTAACGAGCATAGTAAGACGTCCATTTTAGTTAATATCGTAGAGGTGGAGTGTCGTCATAAGGTCAGTCACCTCAATTATGCTGTAGTGAGGCACCTACATTTTGAGGGTAGTGTGATAGCCGGCGTCGACATAACCGACAGCCTTGTTGAAGTCCTGTTTTTTAGGACGCAGGTCAAGGCCGCCTGATTAATGTTGTTAGATATTTACTCTTTATCAAAGCCATCCACAATGATAGCCATCATAGAAGCTGGCATAGTAATGTGTATGGTAAACGTAGTACCAACCACACCCTGCCAGTACCAAAAGTATATACTGGATTTCTTTCATGTTTGGAAGCATAACGATATGCGTAAATTGTTATTAAAAAAGGCCCAACCTGCGTGCCCATATTCCAGCCATCAGCAAGTAGTGCCATTGAGCCGAAAAGACTACCAGTAATAATTTCTGCAACCATTGTGATTGCAGTAAGAATAAGGACGTATTGTGTACGCCGCCTAGCCAAACGACATGCAACACTTCTGATTTGACCTCGTACGAAGGTGCTCGCTATTGGTTACAAACTTATTTTAAGGCTATAGGGCGCAAATACAGCCGATCCCGACAAACATCCATCCCCAGCTGGTCGAACACCCGCCAACAGTGAAACAAGCCGCTTCTAGGCGCCCTATCTCAATCATCACCTCACAACAAACGCAGAGAGAAAATAGCCGCAGCATAACAGAGACTACTTATGGAAGGGTACCGGGGGAGATCAGGCAACAATAAAGCTTATCTGGAATTTAAATTAATCGAAGTAAGCATTGTCCTAGCAAGGGGAAATTATGCTGGCTTGTCATTACAACTTAACCTGGAGAGGGTCTTCAAATTAACCTTTCGACTATTTTGAGCCCTTCGGGGCTTCGCCTTTAGCTCGCTCTAATTCTGCGCTAGGCAAAATTGGTTGAACCTTTTGTGAGCAAACAACGCATTCACTCATTATTTATAAATAGCCACCGCTGGTGTGATTTATAAATAAATGGCGGAGAAGGAGGGATTCGAACCCTCGATACAGTTTCCCATATATACCCTTAGCAGGGGCACGCCTTCGACCACTCGGCCACTTCTCCGCGTAAACTTCAAACAACTCTTCTATGAAAAACTGCCTAAAAATCAATCTGATACGAGGTAAATACACCCCTTACTGATTGAGGGCGGCATCATACCATATTTGCCGCATTTTCAAAGCCCAATCTAGGCTTAAAACTGAATTAGTCTTCTGACGGAGCGTCTAGATCGAAGGCCGTATGCAATTCGCGCACACCCAACTCTAAGAACTTCTCATCAACAATCACTGAAATCTTAATTTCAGAGGTAGTGATCATTTGAATGTTGACATTTACATCAGCCAAAGCCTTAAACATCTTGCTGGCAATACCCGCATGGCTGCGCATACCCACACCAACAATAGAGACTTTGGCAATGGTATCGTCTGTAGATACTTCACGGGCACCCAGCTCTTTAGCCGTAGCACGTACGATTTCTTCAGCGCGGACAAAGTCATTGCGATGAACGGTAAAAGAAAAATCAGTGGTTTTATCTTCGCCAAAGTTTTGCACAATAACGTCTACTTCAATATTGGCAGCGCTCACTGGACCCAAGATTTTATAGGCTATGCCCGGTGAATCAGGTACACCTTTCACCATAATTTTGGCTTCATCTCGAGTAAAGGCAATTCCTGAAATCGCAGGAGTTTCCATATCAACCTCTTCATCAATACTTATCAATGTGCCTGGACCTTCTTGCGTGCTGTGAAGCACACGTAGCGGCACGTTATATTTACCAGCAAATTCTACTGCTCTAATCTGTAATACCTTTGACCCTAAGCTGGCCATTTCCAGCATCTCTTCAAAGGTAATTTTGTCTAGTCGCTGTGCACGGTCAACAACGCGAGGGTCGGTCGTATAAACACCATCTACATCCGTATAGATTTGACACTCATCGGCTTTCAGCGCTGCCGCTAGTGCAACTGCGGTGGTATCTGAGCCGCCACGACCTAAGGTCGTTATATTACCGTTTTCATCAGCACCCTGGAAACCGGCAACAACCACAACACGACCGGCCTCTAGGTCAGTGCGCATGTGCTTCTCGTCAATGCTTTTAATACGGGCTTTATTGTGAACACTGTCAGTAAGAATTCTTACCTGCCCACCCGTGTATGAACGGGCTGGCACGCCACGCTTATTTAACGCCATGCTTAATAAGGCTATGGTTACCTGCTCGCCGGTAGAGACTAAAACGTCTAATTCGCGAGGCGTAGGCTGCTCTTGAATAGCGTTTGCCAAGCCAATCAAGCGATTGGTTTCACCGCTCATTGCGGATACAGCAACCACTATATCGTGGCCCTTGGCTCGGAAAGCGGCGACTTTATCAGCCACACCCTCGATACGCTCGACAGTACCGACTGAAGTACCACCAAATTTTTGAACAATTAAGCTCATGGTAAACATTTCACATCTTGGAAAAAGGAGCGCAATTAAACACTAAATTGCGAATAATTTAAACAGCTAAGGCCGCGAAAATACTGATTGCCTGAGGCATTGGGTAATAATACCGCTAACGTCGTGCCGAGCTACCATCCGGCATCCATTTTTCAACTAAAATATAAGCTTCCTAGCCAGCTTCAACCCAAGCCTTAACAGCAGGTAACGCACCGGCAAGAGCCGCCACATCACTACCCGCACCTTTGGCTTTCTCGGGCTTACCACCACCTTTGCCACCCACCAAAGGCGCGAAGTGCTTCATCAAATCGCCGGCACGGTATTGTTTGATTAAATCTTTACTGACACCGCAGGCCAAATTGATACGGTCGCCATCAACACTGGCCAATAACACCACTGCAGTGCCCAACTTGTCGGTTAATTGTGACACCGTACTATCCAGAGCCTTCATGTCGGCACCCTCTAATACGGTGGAGATAACGTTAATGCCACTAACCTTTTCAGCTTGCGAGGCTATATCGCTACCCGCCGCTGAAGCCATTTTGGCTTTAAGCTGCGCCAGCTCTTTCTCAAGCTTGCGGTTATTATCTTGTAACTGCTGCACCTTGCTAATCACATTGCCACGGTTACCTTTAACGGCCGCCGCCACTTGAGCCACACACTGCTCAGCTTGATCAAATTCGGCAATCGCACCCGCACCTGTAACACCCTCAATACGGCGAATCCCCGCAGAAATACCCGATTCAGAGACCAAACGAACCAGGCCGATATCACCCGTACGTGATACATGAGTACCTCCGCAAAGCTCTATCGAGAAGCCATCACCCATGCTCAACACACGTACCGAGTCACCATACTTTTCACCAAACAACATCATGGCACCTAGCTTTTCAGCACCCTCCATATTGGTTTCAGTGGTTTCTACTGCCGTGTTTAAACGAATTTGCTGGTTAACACGATTCTCTATGGTTTTTAATTGCTCGGGGGTCACCCCTTCAAAATGTGAAAAATCGAAACGTAATTTTTGCGAATCAACCAACGAGCCTTTTTGCTGAACGTGGTCACCTAACGCTTCACGTAAAGCTGCATGCAATAAATGTGTCGCGGTGTGATTAAGCGCCGTTGCCTGGCGAATATCACCATCAACTATCGCGGATAATGCCTCACCCACGTTGATTACACCCTGGGATAACACACCGTGATGTAAATGGTTATCACCATTCTTAGAGGTATCGGCCACCTCAAAACGAACACCCGCCGCCCCTATTACACCGCAGTCACCCGCTTGGCCACCCGACTCACCGTAAAAAGGTGTATTGGCTAAAACCACAGCACCCTTCTCACCTTCGGCTAGGCTATCAACCAGCTCACCCTCTTTTAATAAGGCAATCACTTCACAGCTGCCTGCTAATGTTTGGTAACCGGTAAATTCTGTGGCCCCATTAATATCCACACCTTCGGCCAATTCCATTTTGAAGTTACTGGCGGCTCTGGCCATTTGGCGTTGATTTTCCATCGCGACCTCAAAGCCTGCTTGGTCTAACGCCAAGCCACGTTCGCGAGCAATATCGCCGGTTAAATCAACCGGGAAACCATAAGTATCATACAATTTAAAAATAGTGGCCCCGGGTATTTGCTTACCCGAAAAATTTGCTAAGTCTTGCTCAAGAATACGCATGCCCTGTTCAAGGGTTTTAGCAAACTGCTCCTCTTCCGTTAACAGCACTTTTTCAATTTGAGCCTGCAGTTTAAGTAGTTCTGGGTAAGCCTCACCCATCTCTTGCGCTAAAGGCGCTACCAATTTATAGAAAAAGTTACCTTTGGCCCCCAACTTATTACCATGACGAACGGCGCGGCGAATAATGCGGCGCAATACATAACCGCGGCCTTCGTTAGAGGGTAAAACACCATCACTAATTAAGAAGGCACATGAACGAATATGGTCGGCAATAACACGTAAAGAAGACTCTGTAGTGTCTTTAAAGCCCGTAATCTCAGCGGCGGCATTTAATAGTTTTTGGAATAAATCAATTTCGTAGTTGCTGTGCACACCCTGCATAATGGCAGAAATGCGCTCCAAGCCCATACCGGTATCAACGGAAGGCTTAGGCAAGGGATTCATCGTACCGTCTGGGGAACGGTTGTATTGCATAAATACGTTGTTCCAAATTTCGATAAAGCGGTCACCGTCTTCATCGGGACTGCCTGGAGGGCCGCCAAAAACATTTTCACCGTGATCGAAAAATATTTCGCTACAGGGGCCACAGGGACCCGTATCGCCCATTGCCCAAAAATTATCAGAGGCGTACTTGGCACCTTTGTTGTCACCAATACGGATAATTTTATCGGCAGGAATTTTGATATCGTTTAGCCAAATATTATAAGCCTCATCATCGTCTGCATACACCGTGACTAACAGCTTTTCCTTAGGCAGATTGAGGTGCTGCTCAGAGGTTAAAAAATCCCACGCAAAGGTGATGGCTTCTTTTTTGAAGTAATCACCAAAGCTGAAGTTACCCAACATCTCAAAAAAAGTGTGGTGGCGAGCGGTGTAACCTACATTTTCTAAATCGTTGTGTTTACCACCCGCACGGACGCAGCGCTGTGAGCTTGTGGCGCGCGTGTAGGCACGTTGTTCTTGGCCTAAAAACAGATCTTTAAACGGCACCATACCGGCATTGGTGAATAGCAACGTGGGGTCATTGCCGGGCACCAGTGAGCTACTGGCCACGCGAGTGTGTCCTTTATTCTCAAAGTAAGTTAAAAATGCTTCCCGTATTTCCGCGCTTTTCATAGTCTACCTATTCACTTTTACATCACGTACAACAAGCTAGTCAGCTAGCTTGTACAACTTTAAATAACACAAAACCCGCAGCGATGCGGGTTTGCGAACGTTTGACAGTATATCTAAATATGGCCCGAAGGCCGAGGCCATCGCTTAACTTTGTGGCACAAGCTCAACCCGCTTAACGGTGCACCGAAGCTTAATTAGCTTAATTTCTCTTCCACTGTTAGCTCTCTAGCTTCATTCTCTAACATCACCGGAATGCCATCACGCACAGGGTAAGCCAAACCACTAGCCTTACACACTAACTCGTTTTTTTCTTCGTCGTATTCCACGGGCGCTTTGCTAACAGGGCAAACCAAAATACTCAGTAACTTCTTATCTATCATAACTATGTCTCATATTATTTATTGGCTACCGGCATAGCACCTACTAATAGCTGAGGGTCTATACGTGACTGATACCAATTCATGCGCCAATCCAAATGAGGGCCGGTTGCCCTACCCGTAGCGCCAACTTCGGCAATAATATCACCCGGCTTCACCTCATCGCCAACCTTTACTAGCACTTTACTTAAATGCATTAGCGTAGAAGAGACACCATAACCGTGATCAATGATGATTGTGCCGCCCGAATAGAACATGCCTTTATGCGCTAAAGTCACCACACCAGGTGCCGGTGTGGATAAAGGTGTGCCCGTTGGCGCAGCTACATCAACCCCGTAGTGAGGCCTTTTAGGGATATTATTGTATAGGCGCTGACTGCCATACACGCCAGTAATCGGGCCGGTTAGGGGCCAAGTAAACTCTCCCGCAAAATCATTACGCTGTTTGATTTTTGACCGCGCACTCCAGACCTGCCCGGCTTCGTCACGGATACGTTTTAGGTTTTTATCCGAGGGGCTCATAATAGCTTTAGAGATGCCCTCAATGCGCTGGATGTTGTAATCCCGTGA
>JBNMPS010000001.1:0-73359 GCA_051277005.1 Pseudohongiellaceae bacterium | reverse complement strand
TCTCTCGTAGCTCGTATCTCGTATCTCGTATCTCGTATCTCGTATCTCGTATCTCGTATCTCGTATCTCGTATCTCGTATCTCGTATCTCGTATCTAATTATCACCCTATTCTATTAAGGCAATAACTGCCATCAAGAACGGCCTGCCACCAAATTTTATTATCTAAATACCATTGCACGGTTTTGCGGATACCTGTTTCAAAACTTTCTTCAGGCACCCAACCTAGTTCGCGCTCAATTTTTGAGGCATCAATGGCATACCGTAGGTCATGACCTGGGCGGTCTTTTACAAAGGTAATAAGGCCTTCAAAACCCTCTGGATTTCCGCTTTCGCGAGAATGACTATTATCTGGGGCAAGCTCTTCGAGAATGGCACAAATTATTTTTACCACTTCGATATTTTTCTTCTCGTTATGGCCACCAATATTATAGGTTTCGCCATTTTTACCATCGTTAAACACTTTACATAAAGCCCTGGCATGGTCATCTACATACAGCCAATCTCTTATTTGTGAGCCATCACCATATACCGGCAGCGGTTTACCTTGCAGGGCATTGAGCACAATATGGGGAATTAATTTCTCAGGGAAGTGGTAGGGGCCGTAATTATTGGAGCAATTGGTTAACACAACGGGCAAGCCATAAGTACGCTGCCAAGCTCTAACTAAATGATCTGAACCTGCCTTGGATGCCGAATAAGGCGAGCTTGGGTCATAGGATGTTTGCTCAGTAAATAAGCCATCCGGCCCATCCAAATCACCGTAAACCTCATCGGTTGAAATATGATGAAAGCGGAAGGCAGACTTTTTATCGTTATCTAGCGCCTGCCAATATTGCCTTGCCGCTTCTAGCAAGGTGCATGTACCGACAATATTGGTTTGAATAAAGTCTGCGGGCCCTTCAATAGAGCGATCAACATGTGATTCTGCCGCCAAGTGCATCACGCCATCGGGCTGGTGCTGCTCAAAAACTGCCGTTAACGCTTTAGCGTCGCATATATCAACCTGGCAAAAAGCGTATTTAGCAGAGGGCAATACGGCTTCAAGCGAGGACAAATTACCCGCATAAGTTAATTTATCGACATTGACCACCTCATCAGAGGTATTGCTCAAAATATGCCTGATGACAGCACTGCCGATAAAGCCCGCACCGCCGGTTACTAATATTTTCAATGGCCTGCCTTTATATTACTCAAAATACCGCTATTTTACAGGCTAAGCGCTATAAAGACATCTCTATAGATTTGCTAATTATCATATCTTTGGAATAATCACCTCAGCATCAGGGGCAACTTGCCTTAACGCCGATTGCAGCGACTCTTTCACACCTTCATTGCCCTGCACAATACGAATTTCGCGGAGTAACTTCCTCATACGGCTTTTTATTCCGCCCAATTTTCTAACTTCAAACCCTCTACATGCTGAAATTCTCGACTATTATTACTCACTAAAATCAATTTCTGTGATAACGCGACAGCCGCTATCAAAACGTCATAAGGCCCGATAGGCTTACCTATCTTTTTCAAATCCGATCGAATTTTGGCGGCACATACCACCACATTCTGATCTACGGCTAAGATATTTTGAATAGGCGCTAGAAAATGATTTAGCGCTTTTTGTGATCGAGTTTTAGATTCGCTATTTTCGACCCCAAATTGTAACTCAAACACGGTAATGGCAGACAAGCCGACTTGGTCATTCGGTATTGTACTCAAGCGCTGAATGACCGAAGTAGGTTTTTGCTTGATTAAATAAATGCAGATATCCGTATCCAGTAGATATTTCACTAAAACTTATCCCTCTCTTGCATCTCCGGCTGCTCTCTACCAGATTCCATGAAATCATCTGGAAACTCATCCAGAGCCTCAAACAACATATCCCACGTTGTCGTTAGAGGCTCTAAAATGACCTTATTACCCTCTCGATGGATTTTTACGGCGTTACCTGGCATACGAAATTCCTTGGGTAAGCGTACAGCCTGCGAACGGCCCGTTTGAAATAGCTTCGCCGTATCCATTACAGATCCCCTCCTTATTAAACAATACATACCAAAAGTATATACCGTCGATAGAGAAGGGCAAGCTCAAAATACCTAGCACCTCCTTTCGAGGGCCTGCATACCTGCCGAGTGCCTTGGGCATGACAAACATAAACGCCCCATCATCATGCTAGGTTTGACCCGGCATCCAGCTACAAAACCAACCGTCACTCTCACATATTAAAAGCAACTTACTGCGTAAGCCTCTGGATACCGCCGTAAAGCCGGCATGACAAACCGCACCTCGTCTTGCCGGGCCTGACCCGGCATCCAGCTACAAAACCAACCGTCACTCTCACATATTAAAAGCAACTTACTGCGTAAGCCTCTGGATACCGGCGTAAAGCCGGCATGACAAACCGCACCTCGTCTTGCCGGGCCTGACCCGGCATCCAGCTACAAAACCAACCGTCACTCTCACATATTAAAAGCAACTTACTGCGTAAGTCTCTGGATACCGGCGCAAGGCCGGCATGACGGGCTGTTTTCAACGGCATGACAAACAACTGGCTTATTGCTCACCTCGAATAATTAACGGTAACTAAAATGTTCAGTCTGTACGCTTCATTGCAGTTAGATAAACTTTACCACCTTCACGCTTACCAACAGCTATAACTGTCACTGTTATAACGCTCTCGTTAACTTCATATACTAATCTGTACCCAGACTGCCTTAGTTTTATTTTGTACAACTGGGTAGCACCCGACAGCTTATTGGCTTTGATATGTGGCGTAATTAAAATTTCAGCAAGCTTCTTTTTAAATTGCCCCTGTATCGTAGCGCCTAATTTCTTCCATTCTTCGAGCGCCGTCTTTTTGAACTCAAGCTCATAGGTCATTTAATTCAACCTTCGCTGCCTTCTCATACTTGCGATCTTCAGCTAAAGCAATTAATTCTAAATCCTCCATTTTATCCATTAACAGCTCATAGGTTTCTGCAGGTACACAGTAAAAAGCGGGCTCATTTCTATTGAGCACAGCAATAGGCTCTCCAGCCGCGCTCATCGCTACCTTCATAGGGTTAGCCTTGAGCTCACTTATACTGGCAGCCGCCTCAGTCAAAATTCTTGTTGTCATACAATCACCGGTACGCTAAATAGGTCTTTAAACAGGTCTCATTATAGGCTTATTTTTTGATCAATTAAAGTAAAATAATACTTACAAGTGCTCTACGACCTTTAGCCACTGCCAAGATTAATAGGCCTTACTATAGGTAATGATGACCACTCGAGTGGCAATGTCAGAAAGGTAGGGGTTTATGTTTAGCAACGATATAAGGGTAAGCTTTTTGGCTGGATTTACTTGGGCTTTCGTAAACATCAAATTGCAGCATTAAAACTCCCTGGATTCATCCCCGAAACATCCATGTTCTTCAACAAAAGTATTGTAGGTTTTTATTGCCGTTTTATTTTCATCAGCCCATTTTTTAGACTCACTCTCTGCAAGACTCTGCCGTAACGCCTGCTCCAGCGTGGCCGATAAGTTTATATCCAACGCCCTACTTTTGGCTAACAAATCACTATTAAGGCTCAAATTTGTCACTTTTTTAGGGGCATTTTTATCATATAGCTGCTGCATGCTGGCATTCCTCATTATGCGCATTCACATACGCACAATAATCCATTCATATCCCACGTCAGACGCCCGATTGAATAGGCCGACCATTGACGTCCAAAATTTGAATATGCCTGATCGCAAGTTCGCGTGGGACGGCATCAGGGTTATTATCGCGGCTAATATCAGCGCCTTGAAATAGGCCACAATCAATTAAATACCGTTATTTGAATCTAGGCGTAGCTCATGTGTATTATGCCTCTAGGTGTGCTCTTATTAGAATTGATTTAGAGACGGTACGCCTCACCGAAACCCATATAGGATTACTTATTTATGGAAGACGATTTACCGGATATTGATTATCTATTAAGTCTACTGGATGACCTACCGGAAGGAGTGGATTTAACTCTCGTTGGGGAAGGGGCTTTAGCCTATTGGGTGAGTGTCTATTGGAAGAGTTACCCATCTTTTTTTTCTGATGAATCATTTGCAACAAAGGATCTTGATTTTGTTGGATCCATCGATGCGGCAAAGGCGTGTAATGAGCATTGGGGTGGTACGTTGATTCAGCCAAGGCTAGAAGACCACACTCCTGAGATAGCCATTATTGAGATAGCTGGTAATAATACTAACCACCCTATTCATATAGACTTTCTATATGATGTGTTTGGCATTTCCGCAGATAGGATTAGTAAGGCAAGAACAGAGCTAGGTGGGGGTCTTTACATCTTATCCGAGCTAATGATGTTGACGAGCAGGGTGGCTAATACGATTCGTTCAAGTAGCTATCGGAATGAGCACGCATTCAGCCAGTTACGACAGGCAATATCGGTTAATAGAGCGAAATCACAGGCGTACATCGATGCTGAAAGGTACGCTGAGGCTTCTAGTTATGCCAATCAGATACTTAAACTAGCACTTCACTCTCGCCTTGGTATGGCTCTTTATGTCAAATATGGCATCAATGTACTGAATGCTTATATCCCCAGCTATCGTTACAATACGAGCTTCCTTGAGAAGGGCGTACCGGCTCTAATCGAAAAGATTTGGTCAAAAAGGGAGGCGTTAAGGGTGCGACAGCAACCCTAACTTGACTTTACACTCTATATTTCACTAAACTGTTCACATATTAAACGACATCTATATTTGGATTAAAGCATGAGCCCTCAGGATTCTAACCAACGGGTACAAAGGGAGAGGTCTTCACTGATCAATCAGGTGGCCAGTGGATCGTTCAACCTTGAAAGCGCGCTAAACGCCTCTGCCCCTGCTCGCTTAGCCGAAAGTGAGCGTTATGCCCTACCGGCCAACCACCCTATGGCTATTCGCTAGTACTGCCAATACCACTTCCAGTAAAACCTGCATCGTTTGTGCTTAGCCTATTTATTATAAATACCGGCTCTGACAGTGATTGCGAAAGGTACTTTGCTTGTAGTAGATTGGGCGCAAATGGGGGATTAATTCCGCCTATACCGGAGATATAATCGAAACTCCCTTGTTACCGGTTTCACACTCCACCGAGCCCGTTCTTGCACATTTCGACAAATGTTTAATTTAAGCCCCGCAGAATTAAAGGGCCTGCTTTTAAGTTGAGAGCAGACTGTACGATTTATCCTGACCTTAATAGCCATTTATGTCAGATCAAATCTGAGCCACTATAGCCATGGCATGAGTCGGTTACGCCGTTCACCGCTTCGTGGTGATGTATTTTCATCGTATTTATTCCATTTATTTTTTATTAGCAACTTACTGCGTAAGCCTCTGGGTACCGGCGTAAAGCCGGCATGACAAACCGCATCTCGTCTTGCCGGGCCTGACCCGGTATCCAGCTACACAACTAACCGTCGATCTCACATATTAAAAGTAACTTACTGCGTAAGCCTCTGGGTACCGGCGTAAAGCCGGTGTGACAAACCGCATCTTGTCTTGCCGGGCCTGACCCGGCATCCAGCTACAAAACCAACCGTCACTCTCACATATTAAAAGCAACTTACTGCGTAAGCCTCTGGATACCGGATCAAGTCCGGCATGACGGTTGTTTTCAACGGTATGACGGTTGTTTTCAACGGTATGACGGAGTGCTTTCAACGGCATGACAAATGGATACCGGCGCACGGCCGGTATGACGGGTTGCTTCCAACGGTATGACAAGCATAAACAATCCATCGTCATACCCAAAGCACTCGCTTTGCTCATGGGGCAGTCTCTGCCGGGCCTGACCCGGTATTCAGACACGCAATATTTACCATGGTTTTTATGACCAACCGTCTTCATAGGCCTTATCGTTAACTGTTTATCTATGCCTAAAATATTATTCTTGGTATCCCCACTTATCCATCAAGGGCCGACAGATCATGGTAATGATTTGACGCTCGGGTTTGTCGAGATCACCTTTTTTTGCGGTTTTATGAATATGTTTGGTGTCTACATCTACCAGCCCCCGTACCCCCAATAGCGAGGAGAGCTCTTTCAAAACTTTCTTCGGCGAGGCTAATAGGTCTTCATAGCGCACAACTGTCACTTTATCTCTATCACGCCATATCAATTCCGCCAGGTATCGCCATAATAACGCCCTCTTAACCATTTCAGAGCTTGAGCCCCTTATTTGCGTCAATGATTTTTTTTGAAAATCGTCTAACAGTACTTCATTATCACCAAAGGGGAAACGCTGTAAATCCACTTGTTCTAAATGTGAAAAGCTTCTTTTCCACGAGCCAATAGTTTCATAAGGGTGCCTAATCATTGCGATTTTTGGCATCTCTGGCGTGGATTCACATAAAAGCCTTAATCTAGAAAGGTATGCCAATGGATTTTTAGTACCTAAGCAAAAATTTTCTTTCTTAACCGATGGTGAATAGCTACGCCGCACATCGTCAACACGCGTATCTTCAATAACATTGCCTTGCTCATTGATTTTGTTTTGAATTTCTCGTCCCAAAAGGATATCGGTACGTAGCTGGCGGTAATATAGCTTAAACTTTAAACCAGCCTCATCCTGCAACGCAGAAAAAATCTCTAACGGCTCATTAATAACCACCACATCGTTTTCACCGTGGAGTAAATTACACAATAAACTGGTGCCTGAACGAGGCAGACCTGTTATTAAAAAATCATTGGTTTTCACAATTTCTGAAGCACTAACTTTCCAGCTTTTAATAAATCCTTTCTTTTCATTCTGCAGCGAAACTCTTTTATTAACACCCTGCCACTCTGGGTATATCTCGATCAGCCGCGCTATTTCTGAATATTTATTTAGCAGCAGCCTAACTAGACTTGTCAGTACTGACTCCTGCTCAATTATGGATGGCCAATGATAATGACATAGCGCGGGTAATTCTTCAGCGTCTAAGCAACGTAAATGCGCAGGAAAATTATATTGCTCGGTAAAACAGCTAAACGAATAGTTCAACTTTTTTGCAGTTATGGGCAATGCAATTTGATCAAGCCAAGGGCGCTTGTTGGTAATACCCTCATCGGCATCAATTTTTTTTGCGACCTGTAACCATTGTTGACCGAATGTTGGGCCATTGGCTACCGCTATCACACCCGCATTAAAATAAGGCAGCATCAACTCAGAACTAACAGACGACAATACTCTTTCGTCTGGCAACTCCAAATTATAGAGCTTATAAGCTTGCTGCCATTGCTCCGCGTCATAACTAAACGTATTTAGATCTGCGGGCTTTACCAGCAAACCATCCGTGGCAAAATCTTGTTCATTAAAATTTCGAAGACACAAAATATCACTATCCAGAAATACCGTGACATCTGCATCCGTCGCAACACCTAACGCTGAGAACTTATTGCCGATAGGATATTCTTTACCAAAAGGCGATACGACCGACTGTAACTTAACGCCCAGCCGGATTAATAAGGACTTTGTTGATTGTGACACTTCCCCCCATAGACTCTCATCAGGTATTGCGGCAATTAGCTCAGCGTTTATATCGGGATTATGGTGACGCAATGACGCAACAAGTAATAGCGCCTTTGGCTCTAACTCCCCGGCCTGACATATAAAGCTAAAACAGATTGATCGCGTTTTTTTCATAATGCTATTGCTCTATCATCATAATGATTACTAGCGATCTAGCCGCTGTTCTTTTCGATTGAGGCTTGGAAACGGTACACTCGGTATTTTTTTATTCAAAAAAGGGCACAGTTTTTCCCAGCCATCGCCCTCAGTAATATGCATAACTAATAAATCATTTGGGCGTTCTTTAAAATACGCTAAAACGGCCTGGTTATGCTGCCTATAGCGCGCTAAAAATACAGACTCATTACCCAGCGGATCACCGACGCCATAAATCCACTCACGCATGGGCGTTGTTTTACCTGAAAAATGTGCCCGCGCGCTGGCCAGCCATTGTTGCTCTGGTCTCTGGGTTAAAATGAATTTACTGCCTGGGTAGCGTTGATCTAACGCTACAAATAGCAATGGCCAGGGGTTGTCTTGAAAGGCGTCAAATTCATTCAGTAACGGCTCCGCAACTCGCCATGCATCTTGCTCACAGTGAATATCTTGTACACCATTGGGGCCTGTTGTTTTGTAGGCCAATTGAGTAAGTGCCTTAGCTAAG
This sequence comes from Pseudohongiellaceae bacterium, assembly GCA_051277005.1. Lineage (GTDB taxonomy): Bacteria > Pseudomonadota > Gammaproteobacteria > Pseudomonadales > Dasaniaceae > Dasania. The sequence continues at coordinate 65,189 of JBNMPS010000001.1, read as the reverse complement.
GATTTTGTGGCCGTTTTATGAAAACCAATACCAAATACTTTCATTGCAGGCCCTTATGTTGCTGGTAAAAATACTCGCTGATTAACGGTGTTATATAGCGTGCGCCATCGGTCGATAAATGATCGTCATCACGGTACAGCACTTTGCCATTAAAAAAAACATTACAAACTTCGTATTCACAAAGTTTTTTGGCCGGTTCAATAATACTTACGTGATTATGTGTACTCAATTGTGAGAATACAACATCTACCTCTTGGGTGCGTTTTTTAAACTCTTGTTTTGACGGTGCAATCAGTTTATTTACATCTTGCTGGGTGCGCGATGCCACAAATTCTGCTGCAGGCACATGGTAGCCAACCTCTGGTATAGGGCCTACAATTACCACCTGCCGGCCTAACTGGGTTAATTGTTTTACCGTTCGCCGTAAACCTTTATTAAAAAGGCCTACATTATTTTGACTTTTTTTAACGACTTGTTTATTGCCGCCATCATCAATTGCAATTAACGTTACTTGTTTGCCTGCCTCCTGCTTATAACGTGTGCCTTTTGTTGATAAGGCCCACCTTGCGGCTAACACAATAGTTTTAATGTCAGGGTTATTTATTAAATAGGTTAATACCGTTTGATTAAATTGATGGCAGCGTGTTCGACCAGTACGCTCTATACCTAATAGTGGTGGGCAGCCTGTTTGAATGGCTATTTGACCCTTAATATCATTTTCTTGTGCCGCGGTATCAAAAGCGACAGCTATCGACTTAGCATGTGAATCACCCCATAATAAAAAGGTTGGTTTAGCGTTTTGGCTCCCCATTACACACAGCGGCTGCCCTTGTCTAATTCTTGTGCTAACATTTTGGCAAGCGGTCCAATGCAGCCATTGTTGATCGCTATTATGCGCCGTGACGTTTTGGTATCGACCTTCAAAACCTTTATTCATACTCAGCACTAAGCCGCCAACCATCAAGGCGGCTAATACCGTCAATGAAACAACCAATACCTTAGATTGATTTTGCTGGCTTTTTCTAAACGGTGTTTCCACATAGCGCCATGATAACCACGACACAATCAACGCGACCACGACAATACCTGCCATCTGTTTATACTCAAGGGGAGTAATTGAATAGTACTTGGCATATACAATAATTGGCCAATGCCATAAGTATAATGAATACGATATTAAACCTAATAACATTAATGGTTTAACACTGAGTAGACGGCCCACTATTGATGAGCCACCTAAACCCGCATAAATAATCAAAGCGGCGCCTATTGTTGGCACTAGCGCAGCAACACCAGGAAAAACCGTTTGATTATCAAAACCAAACACACTCACAGCGATTAAGGTTAACCCCAATAGCGATAACAGCTCTCTAAGCGCTTTTGTTGTTGGTAAGGGGAATAAAGGAACAACCAGTAAGCTGCCTAAAAATAACTCCCAGGCCCGTGAAGTAATCCAATAAAATGCCGCCGATTGGTTGCCGCTATAGCTTTGAACAAGCCCAACCACGAAAGATATTAAGCACAATATTAGTAACCAACGGGTATAACGACTACGATTCCACTTTGCTAACCCCATCATCATCAGCGGAAACAATAAATAGTATTGCTCCTCTACCGCTAACGACCAGGTATGCAACAGCGGTTTCATTTCAGCGGGCGCATCAAAATAGCCCGCCTGCAGATAGAAAAATATATTTGAACCAAACAACGCCATCGCCACTGCGCTATCGCCCAGTTCGGCTAAATTTTCAGGCGCAAGTAAGGCATAGGCAACCACCATACAGGCCACTGCCATTGCGGCTAAGGCTGGCAAAATACGTTTGAAACGCTTCGCATAAAAGGCAGGCAGCGAGAACTGCCCACGTTTTATATCACGGGTAATAATACGCGTTATTAGGAAGCCAGAAATGACAAAAAAAATATCAACACCCACATAACCCCCGCTAAATGAGGCTAAACCTAGGTGATACATAAATACCGATAATACAGCTATAGCCCTTAGGCCATCAATATCGGCTCGATACTCTGTTTTCACGTTATTATTTTCTTTTTGTACGCTAGGCTATTTCACGGCTAGTGACACAGCGAGACTGATAAAAAGTGCCGCCCTCATACTCTTTGTACTGAAGGCAACTGATAATGTAGCTTATTATTTAATCAGGCTTTTTATTTAAATACTCTAATAGTTGAAATAAGTGCTCTACATGTGTAATAGCATCTATGTTCACCATATAGCGACCCTTCACTAAAAAGGTCGGAGTTTTATATATTTTCGCTTGTTGAGTTAATGCTAATGAGCCTGCTAGACGTTTATTTACTTTATCGCTATTCCATATTTTCCAAAAACGTTCCTTATTCACTCTGTGGCGCTCTAGGTAATCATTAATACGCGCCTCACCTTTTAATTCTGATTTATCTGTTTGAAAAATCACATAACCCAACTCATACATTCTGCTCAATACATTCATTTCTGCAAAGGTGTGATACAAGCGCGCGGCATCTACCATAGCGTTGTCACTGTGCACCGGAACCAAGGTCACGCCAATACCTGTTTCATGGCTCCACTGCGCCAGTGCCGGTACTAGCTGGTAACATGTTTTACAGCCAAAATAGAAAAACTCCATTATAGGAGCCGTAGCACCCACAATAGGTTTATCTAAAGTTTTGTAGTATTTGCCTTTTTCAAAGTCCACTACGGGTACCGGCTCTGGCTTTGGCTTTGGCTCTATAGCCCAAGCATTTTGCAAGCCAGTAATCACCACAATAAATAAAGCCAGTAATGGCCATTTGAGTTGTATTGTTTTAAACATTTCTACCTCTTATTAATTTTCATTCTATTGCTAGCTTTAATTTGATAGCTAAAACTGATAATTAAACTGCTCAATATCATTTTTAAACCATAACGCAATAATACTACATGCTTCGTCGTTGTAATATTGCTGATAATGAGTCCGCTCTGTTTTTTTTAAATGGGGTAATGTTGCCACCACACCCAACTGCCGACACAAGGCGTCAAAATCATTAATGAGATTTTCAAACCGCATTATCGTGTTAACTGCAATTTCACCTTTATTATTTATAAGCCACTGCTCTGAGGGCATAAACATCTTGGGTTTATCGTAATAGCCGGGTTCGTTATTGCCAAAGGCCCTTTTCACCCATTCACAAAAATCAATGGGGCTTTCAGCTAGCGCTGTTTGGTTTGTTTTAACCCGCCAATGGTAGTGTGACACTACTTTATCCCAGGGGTTTCGTACCACACTAAAGGTGTGCTGTTTTTCCCAGACACCTTCACCCAGATCCGCGATGTATTCACGGGCGGTTTTATGCTCTAGCTCCAGTCCCAACGCCCGTTCAATACTGCTGCCGCCGGTTTTATTAATATGCACAAATATAAAGGGCTTTTCAACCATGGGAATTATTTACCGCCACTTACAATTATTAAGTGTTTATAGTGCTAAAAAAAAAGGCTCCCGAAGGAGCCTTTCTGCCTATAGCCTAAGCTACAGAATGATAGCTTTTACACAACTTAGTTAGAAGTGTTAGAAGTACCATTGTTTTGAGCACCTAAACGAGTCGCATCACCTGAGTAAGTGGTGCTAGTTAGGTTAGTTAATACGCCAGCTGGAGTACGAACAAGACCTAAGGCTTCACATGCTGGGAAAGCACCTTGAATAACTAAACGGTTACGACCGTCTGCATTCAAAGAAGCAGCATATGTAGGCATTGCATCACCTAAGTAACCGTTACCAGTTTGGCCTGGGTTAGACTTAAGTACAACTGTCGCATGTGGTGCTAAAGAAGCAACTAGCTCAGAGTTCAAGTCGATTTGAGTACCGTCTTGTGTGTACATAAATGCACGAACAGCCCCTGGCTTTTCAGAAACGTTAGTTAAACGAATTGCAGCTGAGTCTGGAGAATCAGGCGCAGGTACGTTGAACAATGTTACTTGACAACCGTTACGTAAGATATTGCCGTAAGACAACGTGTCTTCAGAATCAGTATAACGAGGGTTAAAGTACTCAACCGTTAAAGAAGCTGTAAAAGAAGACTCAGGGATAGCGCTAGTTCCAGCAGCTACCGCACATACTTCATAACCAACTGCTAAAGCAGCTGTAGACTCACCAGACAGGTCAAACTCAACCATTGTGTCGTCGCCCAATACTGCAGAACCAACAAAGTCAGCACCAACAGACGCGTCGTCACAGTCTTGAACACCTAGACCACCAACGTCAGTACGTAGGTAAACTTCATCGTAGCTTGTTAGTGCAGATGAAGAAGTAAGCGCTACAGTAATAGTATCTGAACCGTTAAAATCAAAGTCGTTAGCGTCTTCTTTTTTAACATTCAATGTAGCAGGTACGCCATCTTGATAAGTAGTACGGTTAACTTGCAAGTTACCTAAAGTTACGAAAGCAACATTATCAGTCTCGTCAAAATCTTGTGCAGCACCAGTACCTACAGCACCGTTAACTGCATCACCAGTGAAAGACAATTCAGTATCAGCAACATCGATACGAGCACGTAAGCCTACAACAGCATCGTCATAATCAGTTAACGTGCCTTCCAGCTCAACACCGTCTTGTGACGTCAAAATAGTTAATGCAGTATCAGTATCAGTAACAGCAGTGTCAACGTTACGGAATTCAGCGCCTAGTTTGACCGCAGGGCTGGAAACTCCACGCTCAAGTGCAGAAGTCAATTCTTTAACTCTAAATCCAGCAACACGTACAGAAGTTAAAATTTCACCTGCAGTTTGTGAAGTGATCTCAAAAGTTACGGTGTTATCGCCGATTGCACCACCTTGAGTAACAGTAATAGTTGCGAAGTTAGCCGTAGCAGTAGCAAATGGAGAGCCCGATCCGCCAACAGTTTCAGTACCTGTGCCATTCACAAAGTTTAAGATGGTTGATGAATCAGCCCATTTGTCGATGTCTGACAAATCTTCACCGAATACAGCTCCACTATCTAAAGTTAACTTAACAGTTGCAACTTCACCGGCTGTACCATCGATGTCATCTTTAGTAACATCTAGAGTGAATGTCACATCAGGAATTGCAACCAATGTATCTCCAGAGCCAGTACCAAAAACTTCGTTAGCTAGCGTAAGGGCTACATCGTTAGCACCCGTGTAATCCAAATCCCCTGCAAATGCACCGGTAGATACAGCAGCAATGGCTAATGCCAAGGTCGTCTTTTTCAAGATGTTCTTCATTTCTTTATCCTTTATCGTTTTATGTACTTACGTAAGTAAAATCTTTAACGCTTTTATTGGAGCGCTTCAAGCAACGTAGACGAGGCGCCTCGCCTGCTACTGCTACAGCATTGTAGGTAGTTTATTTCACTTTGCAACTTTTTTTATCCGCATTAGGCCTCGGCTTGGTACTAAGTCACAAATTTTAGCTTTATTTACCTAAAACAAAGCCTTAACCATGGAAGTGCTATCTTTTTTTAAGTTACCCTCCCCGATAATTTCCCGTGTTTTTGACCTGCATCACGTGCACTTGAACTTTCCTACTCTATCCATACGGGTGCGCTACTGCTTAGGGCTATCACCCTCACCATCCTTCCCAACGCTTTCATCAAAGCCCGGGTGAAGCTGTAACTGTTTACGGAATGAGCGGGTTAAGGCCTCGGCCTGGCCTGGCTCTTTAATTAAGTAGGGTACGATTAATATCATGAGCTCGGTGCGCTCGGCACTAGAGCTATCGGAGCTAAACAATTGCCCCAACCAGGGGATATCACCTAAAAAGGGCACTCTTGAGCCTCCTTTAGAGTGACTCTTTTTAATTAAGCCCGCTAACAACACCGAGCCACCATCTTGCAGACTTAGGCTGGTGCTCAAGCTGGTGTTAGCAATAATGGGCGTTAAGGTTTGGCCAGCGGTTGAGCTAACATCTTGCGATATCACCATATCAATGCGGCCATCGGAATAAACGGTGGGCTGTACCGACAAGCTAATACCCACATCACGATACTCTACTTGCTGGGTAATCGCGGTGTCGCCGTCGTCCACTAGGTCCTCTGCTCTGCCTGAGGTAACCACCGGTATTTTTTCGCCCACGGTCACGCTGGCACTTTCACCACTACGCACTAATATCCGAGGTGTCTGTAAAATAGAGACGTTATCATCGCCTGCCAAAGCATTTAAAGCCATACGGGTTGAGCCCGAGCTTGATAGCGATGTCCAAGATAGGCCGCCACCCCCTAATGTACCGCTGCTGCTACCAAATAAAGCACTTAAACTTCCCTCAGAATCATTGCGATTGTTTAAAGTCCACTCAATACCAAACTCCATACTTTCATTCAACCGAACCTCGGCTACCACCACCTCTACCATCACCTGCATGGGGGCTTTATCCAAATCTTGAATGAGTGGCATTATCTCTTGCCAGCGCTCGGCTTTACCGCGATACAGCAACATATTACGGGCTTGATCAACCACAAAATCACCCTGCACACTGGCCCCCGCGCTTTTTATTCCGCCAACAGGCTGAGAAGCTTTAGACGCACCAGTAGCTCCCGCCGATCTATTTCTTGTATTTCCGCTTCTAGCGCCACCCATTACCGCGTTGAGTGTTTCTGCCAATTGCTCGGCGCTGGTGTTTTTAACGGCATACCAATAAAAGCCATCCTCACGATTGGCTTTGGCAACCACTTTATCAAATTGCTTGGTCCATTTACGTACCGCCGCCAAAACGCCCTCGCTGGGGGCAAACACAAACAGCGCATTCAACTCTTTAATGGGCATGAGCGTGGTATTTTTATTTTTGCCGCCAATATCGTAACCCTGGGCGGCCATGGCTTTTTCTATATTTTCGGCTAATATCTCGGCATCCGTAAAAACTGGGTCAATACGCATGGAGTACCGCCCCTTCATATTGGGCTTGTCAAAAAGCTCGAGCATTTCGGCGGCGCTTTTTACTACGTCAGGTGCGCCCCTTAAACTCACCGCATTGCGGCTATTATCACGCTCTACTTTAAGCTTTTTGTTATCAAACACCATGCGCAGCATGCTGTAAGCATCACTATTGCTAATAATATTTAAGCTGCGAATCAAAAAAACCGGGCGGTGGGTTGAAGGGACACTGGGAAGGGCACTGCCCGTCAAGATAAGGGGTATCTCGGTATTAGCCTCGGGACCCGTGCCCAATATAAAGCGTAACCTATCGCCCTGCTTGACAACTAATACCCCATAGTTGGCCAATACATCACGGGACAGTTGAAAAATACTGTGTTTATTGCGGGGCTCGGTTACCCGTAATGTCACCAAATCTTTTTTATTGGCAACAGCGGGGGCTATTTCAAAATCCAAGGCTAATTGATTGCCATAAACCTCATTAATAAAAGCCGGAATGGGTAAGCCATCAACACTTAGGCTAATGGTAGCCTCCTCATTAGGGCTAAATAGTATGTCGTTTTTATTAATCAAACGGGGGGGCGTGGTATCAATGGCCGCTGAGGGTAACCGCTCAAAGCGATTTTTTTCAGCAGTTACGGCTTTTTCAGCAACATCCATAGCGCCTGCAGGCTGAGACGCTGTCGATGTCAAACGAGCCGGAGGGCGCATTTCTTCAGGGGGAATTAAGGTGCATGATGCTGCATGAAGCCCTAATAAACTGACCGCTAGCGCCTTGACTGCTAGGCGCCTCCTTGCCTTTGATAACCCTGTTTTATTCAGTGCCGTTAACGGTTTTATCACGGTATTAAACTCTTATTGAAATATTATATTGAGCGGCTATGTGCCGCTAAATGGCCTATGACTAACGTAATAGCCCTTTTGCTCCACCACACTTTTTGCTGCGGCCTTCTATTTTATAGCTGCCTGTAATCGATAGCCGCTTTATGGCCCGGTAACGTTTACCACCGGCACTTGCTGCAGGGGGGCTTGAGGCTCAGCATTCTCAGCTTTAGGCTCAGCGACACCAAGCGCGACCAAGCTGTTATCGCCGTAAAGCCTTAGCTCACGGGGCACGCTATCAGCCTCGTTTTTTATTAAGGTTAAGCTGTACTTTTTAATGCCTAACAAGGTCCATTGGGTGCCCGGCAATTTATCGCCAACACTAAAGTGCTGGAATTTTTTTCCCACTTCAAATAAAACTTGCTTGCCGCTAGCCCCTTTTACAATGGCGCGCACACGCCGTCTAACCACTTTTGCTTCGGTCTCGGCCAGCGCTTTGGCACTTTGGATGGTTGAGCCCGCCGCTTGCTGGCCATCAGATTCACCCCAAAAACCACTCGCAGTGAGCTTATTAATAGAGGGCAGGCTTTGCTCTGGCAGCTTAACGGGCTGCCAAGGCTTGGCATATTGCTGTAAATCACCCTCATCGTGTAAATCGGGGTAGCTTAGCCAAGCAAATATAACATCAAACAATGCGGCCAACGCCAATAAAGGTAGCAGCAAGCGCATTAGGCCCCTCCTTTATCTTGCAGCTCAAACCAAGCGATGACGCTGATACGATACGCGGGCTTTTTCGCGCGCGCAAAACTCAGCTCATCGTACTCAACAATAACGGCAGGCTTGGTCGTGGCTAATGTTCGCATAAATTTTTGCCACGCACCTACGCTGTATTGGCCTTTTAGCTCTGCTCTTACGGGGTGCAGCCCTACATTTTGCTGCACCCTGCCCACATCAACACTTATCGCATCAATGGCAACACCGTGGGTGCGCGCTTGTAGCTCTATCCAATCGCGAAGCCCCGCTTGAGCCTCACCCTCATTTTGTGCCTGCCAGAGTTTCCCCCGCAAGCTGGCTAGCTGCTTTTTGGCCTGCGCAGCCCTTTGCGGCCAGTTTTTTTCACCCGTGGCTATTTTAATATCTTCTAATTTTGCAAAAGCCGCTCGGGCACTGGCCTCGTTAGCCGAGCGCCAACTCTCGAGCTGCACCATACTCCACACCACAAACAGCGCACATGAAATAAGAGTGATTAGCTGTAAGCGCTTATTGGCTCGCCACTCACTCACTATTTGTGCTTGATGTTTATGCCGTTCCTTATACCACTGGGCCTGCCAACTCATAATACAGCCTCTTTTTTAACAGCTGTTATGGCCTGCGGCTGGATCGTTAACGCTATATTATATTGGCCATTGATACGTGATGGCTCCACCTTGGCGGCAGTAATGCCTTTTTTATTGAGCGCTTTCACTAAACTTAAGGTATCAACAATTTGCCCCTCAACAATGATTTCAACACTATCAATATTACGCTGCCATTTTTTTAATGATAGGTTTAGCTCGCTAGGTATACGCTGCAAAACGGCCCACTGACTCGCTAACGTGTCGGGCATGTCAAATAACTGCACTATATTGCCCGATGCCACTGACGCCCTGCGTGCTTTGCCACGCGCCGCCAGTAAATTTTTTGCTGAAGATTCAAGCTTAGTGATCTCGTGCTGGATATCATTTTCGGTGGCCGACCATTGAGCAATAGCAATTAATTGTAAACTCATTAAAAAAACGACCGCGGAACAAAACGCTATCGCCAGTTGCTGTTTACGCTCTAACCAATAAGTCTTAAGGGGACGTACCACCCCCGGCCATGGCAATAGTTCTGTTACCGGCACCAAGCTTTGCGCACTAGCATCCGCAAGACCTTGCGAACGAGCAAATCGTTTTATTTGTGTTTGTTCAGGGCTACGCCTAAACCATTGGCTTGCCACTAAGTAGCCATTTTGCCAATTCTGAAGATCGAAACCGGAATGACAGTGACATAAATACACCCCTGCCGCTGCTGGCTTTTGCCAATAAACGGCTTCGGCTAAATACAAGGGCGACCGTAGACGTGTTAGACCGTGATTTTTGTGTGCCTTTTGAATGCGACGAATTTGACTAGCATCCCAAAACCACAGCTGTGCAAAACCACCCTGCCAGGCAACGCAATGTGCCGTTTCTTGCCACATACTGAGTGCTGTGAGCTGATGTATTAGTGCTTGCTGGCGTTTATTTTTAGGCACATGTGAAAAATCAATGCCCGCGTAGCGGCATTGGTCACGTCCAATAATCAGCCTAGGGGTTAGGCTACTCGCCTCCAGCTCAACCAACTCATCCCCCGAAAGGAAGCCGTGTTTAGTGGAAAAACGGGTGATTAATTTCAACCGCTGTGCGTCGAGCCAATTCATCAGGTAGTGTTACTCTTGTCATCCAGTTCACAACCCAGGCGCTTTGTCCTGGCGCAAGGGCGTTGAATTGTACATCATAAACTTGCGCAGTGGGATGGTTTATATGCCAGCTCCAAAAGCGCAAACCATCGGCAGGCATCATGGTAAAAAAATTATTTTCAAAGTCCTCTGGCGGCAGCGGAATATGAAAAATACTATTAATGGCACCTAACTGCCTTTTATTTTCTATTTGCTGTGCCACATCATCACTGCCCACCACCAACGACAAGCTATCAATTTGTGCACTGTTTACATTAACCGCAGCGCCACCTTCTACTTTGAAGTTTTGCAAAATCCAAGCATCAGACACCTCACCTAGCAATGTGTGCCAATGCATAACACTGCGAAGCTGTAATGGGTTGCGTAAATAACCATTGGCGGGGGCGGGCAAGCCAGCCTGTTTGTATTGTTGCCCCTCGGCACCCTTTGCCAAGCGAAAGCTATTTTTATCATGGTAATCTTGTAGCGTATGTTTTAGCTCATCAACGGTGTAGTTGCCGCCCCCGATACTATTGATACCGCTATACACCGATGCCTTTCTTAAAAAAGATAAACCTATTAATCCGCCCCGGTCTTGTATCATGATTCTCAAGCCACCGCCCGCATCTATTACCCGGCCATTCATTTGCATAAAACCAGCTTCTACACTGTTTGGTAATAAGGTGGGTACATCAAAAAAATCGGCGATATTGATATTACCGGGAATTACCACCGTCGCCCCACCTTCGGCAGGCCATGAAATACCACTGGCTGCTTGCTTGCCTGTCATATAGGTAAACAACGCCCGAGAGAATAGACTATGGCTTTTTATTTTTGCATTGATCAACTCTTGCCGGCTACTGGCTTGCTCTCGGGCATTATCGACCCATGCAGTGAATGCGGTTAAGGCCATTAGCATGATGACCAATACCCACAGCACTGTAACCAATACAAAACCTGACTGTGTTTTTTTATTAGTCATTAAAAGCCACCGTATTCTCTGGGTGGATAATAAGCACTGGACGCACTTTTGGTAGCAACAAATAGATCAAAAGGTATGCGTAAACCACGAATACTAATGGCTATACCTTGCGGAAGCAGTGGAGGCACCTCATTAAAACTTCTAGCCGGGGGGAACTCACCTAACCACTGGCCATTATATAAGTACTGAAAATCAGCCTCGGCAAACGGCCATTCTCGAATAGTAAACCAGCGCCATTGATTTTTGCCCTGCAATAAGGCTTGGCCATACTTTAACCGCAGCCGTTTTTCGTCTTTCTCAAGGCGCCACTCAATATAGTGCGGCGAACGCGAGGCTTGCCCGCTTTCTTGTTGATATGCCCATTCCACTAATGGCGAATAAGAAATAGCTTTAAAATAGTGTTGCTGCCCTTCAAACGTTGAGGTCTCAGCACTACTATCGATACCATTTACCACCCCCAAAATACTTTGTTTAAACCAGCCCTCTAAAAGCTGCTGTGATTCTGAAAGTTTTTGGCGACGCTCAACGGCACTGTAAACCCCCGACATATAAACAAAACCCTGCATTAACATGCCAGCCAGCATTGAAACCAACATAATCACTACCAACATCTCTAACAGCGTAAAACCTTCATTGCGCTGTAGAGGTGATTTAATCAAAGAAGCCATCACCTACCCCTTTAGCTTTATTCACACCCAACAAGGTAATATTGAATACGCTGATAAGATCACCTTGCCGAGACAAGCTTACCGCCGTATCAAACAAACTGGCTTGGTTAATGGTTTTTATATTTTGCTCATCCAGTACATCTGCGGCATATATAGGCGCTGTAGCCTCCCACATCAGGGTCATTTCACCGATTTTGGCCTGGCCTTGCGGCGTAGTGACTGGGTCAACGGTGCTCATAAACTCTATGGCGCTTTCTATGGCCGAATTACGTGTATTGACGTGATCTATTCGTTCTAGCGTTTTTAAGTGGGTGTTTATCGCACTGTATAACGCGGTAGCCCCCATCGCAAAAATAGCAATCGCCACTACCGCTTCTAATAGCGTAAAGCCTTTTTGATGGGTTAGCACCTTCATTTATAAACCTTTCATGTTTGAGGCAAGCAAGTGCGTGGTAATTTCATTGAGAGCAAACGACAATCCATAGACAGCAATGAAAATCACTTGGATTTACTCTTCATTCACTCTGGCTATCACTCTTCACTTTACGACGCGGCAATCTATTTCACGCAACGATAACGCGTACTGCGTACGGCCTGAAGTCACTATCAGTTTGCCGCCCTCGGGGCAAAAACCTGCAGCGCTAATATAAATAGGCGCCTCTGCAGCTAAACTGATATCCAATTCAGCTAAACGATCAATAAACGCCTGCGGTAATTCCCCTGGCTCCGCTGGAAACCCTTTAAACGTGACGGGGCTACCAGAAGTTTGTACCAGTAATGCCAGGCTGTTTAAGGCGGCATGAAGGTCTTTGCGCTTTAATGACCGCTCCATACTGCCGTACATTTTTTGTACGCCGGGAATAGCCAACGATGTAACAACACCAATCAACACCATGACAACCACCATCTCAAGAATGGTGAAACCTTTGCTGGTATTATTGCGCCGGTAAATAACCTATATCCTTATTATCGCTATCACCACCTACCTCACCATCAGCCCCTAATGAATAAAGAGTAAACGGCTCGAACTCGCTCTTTTTAAAGGTATAGACATAATCTCTTTTCCAAGGGTCTAGCGGTAAACGGCCGTCGATATAAGGGCCTTCCCAAAATTGCGCAACACGCTCATCAGAAGGCGCCTTTACTAATAAGTTCAAACCCTCTTGCTCTGAAGGTAAGCGCCCCATGTCGAGCCTTAAGGTATGTAACGCCCCTCTCAACATTTTAAGCTGCGTGCCCGCCGTTTGTACCTTGGCTTTATCGGCTTGTTTAAACAAACTGGGGCCGACTAATCCGGCAATTAAACCTATAATGACCAGTACTACGATCATTTCTAAGAGAGTAAAACCTTGGGTTTTATTTTTTACTGTACAATTTTTCATTATATTATCTATATCGTGTTTATTTAATTAAAGCGGTCTTATTGATTAACTTATAACGGGATGTCATTAGCGCTGGTAATGGCCAGCATAATACCAATGATAATTATCCCCATGCCAATACCAATGATTAATATGGCCACGGGCTCAATTAATATCAGCATTTTTTTCATTCGCTGCTGGCCTTGTTCCATGTAAAGCTTGGCAAGGGCGTTTAGCATTTCCCCTAATTTACCGGAGCGTTCGCCTACTCGAATAAGGTTATAGCCGGTAGCATTTAAGCATTGACTGTCTTCCAGGGCGGCCGATAATGGCACCCCCGCTTTTACGGCATTTTTAGCGTCAACCAAACTTCGTTTACGACTGGGCATACGCACGGTCTCTGCTGCCAACTCCAAAGCGACAACAAGCTCTACACGATTTCGAACCAAAGACGACAACACCTTAGACCAAGCTGCAATATCGGCATGTGAGACCCAATCACCTACAATCGGCATTTTTTCGATCAGGTGCAATATTTTAACTCTAATATTTGCCTGCGACCAAGCCGCAAACAGCAATACAGGGGGCGTCGCCAGCATCATAGCCAACAGCAAAAAATGCTTATTTGACCAATCACCTGCCGATAGAACAGCCCACGCCAGCCACGGTAGGCGCTCAGCCTCTTCTAATAAATTGGTAAAACTGGGCACAACATAAATGAACATCATCAATACCGATAAAATACCCGACACCACCAAGATGACCGGGTATATCAACGCATTACGAGTATCGTTGCGGGTCGCTATATCATGCTGCAGCTGCTCACAGGCATCGGTCAAAGCTGCACCTAAACTACCCGATAACTCCCCCGCCCTAATAAGATAAAAAACATAATCAGGCAGCGGTAACTCAGAGGCCTGCATGGCTTGCTCAAAACTTCCGCCGTGCCGCAAGGTTTTAGAGGCAAGATGAAACGCCCAACGAATACGCTGATGAGCGGCTGATTGGCCCTGCGAACTCACCGCCTCAGCGGCACTAACCCCAGCATTGAGCATTGACGATAATTCAAACAAAGCCGTAACGATATCAGTGGGCGTCAACCGCTTAGTGCCGGGGCCTTCTTCTTTCGCCGCCGTGGCTTGGCTATCAATCACTAACACCGTTAATGATTGTTTTATCAATAAACCTATTGCCTCACGCTCGGAGCTGGCGGCTAAGTCACCACTAACTTCATTGCCCTGCTCATCAACAGCGACGTAATTAAAATGATTGCTCATGTATGCTGACTCGCCACACGATGCACCTCTTCAATACTGGTTAGGCCTTGCCACGCTTTTATTAATCCGTCGGTATAAAAGCTTCTATACCCCTCACTTTTTGCCTTAGCCTGCAGCGCTGATAACGACGCTCTGCTCATAACCAGCTCGCGTATTGATTCATCAACATCAATTAATTCATAAATGCCTAAGCGGCCTCGATAACCCGAATCCTGGCATTGCTCACAGCCAACGGCTTGCTGCCAATTGGCTTTCCCCACTGGAAACAGCTGAGAAACAAAAGGAGCTACTTCGTCGCGAACGTCATCCGGCACAACTACAGGCTCACAACACGCAGGGCATAAACGCCTAACCAATCGCTGAGCCTGCACAGCAATGACAGGCGTTGCAGCCAAAAATGGCTCAATACCCATATCAATTAAGCGATTAAACGCACTCATCGCATCGTTGGTATGTAAGGTTGATAATACCAGGTGTCCTGTTAATGCCGATTGCACCGCAATTTCGGCTGTTTCTAAATCACGTATTTCGCCAATCATAATCACATCGGGATCTTGCCTAAGAATTGAGCGTAATGCCGCCGCAAAACTTAATCCAATATCACTGTGTACTTGCACTTGGGTAACATGAGGCAATCTGAATTCAACAGGGTCTTCAACGGTAATGATTTTCTTTACGCCATCGTTCGATTCATCTAAGGCCGAATACAACGTTGTGGATTTGCCGGAACCGGTTGGCCCTGTCACTAAAACAATGCCATGCGACTGAGACATCCAGCGGCGCATAAGCACTAAGTGATCGGGCAAAAACCCCAGCTTATCTAACACCATGTCTTGCCGCTCTTTTGGCAGCAAACGCATAACAATTGACTCACCGTGCACACCCGGTAAAGAGGACACACGAATATCTAAATCTTGGCCATTTATACGCATACCAATGCGGCCATCTTGAGGCAGGCGTCGCTCGGCGATATCAATCCCTGAGACTAACTTTAGCCGAGAGGCAATAGCGTAATAACGCTGCTTGGGCAAAGTACGATTGGCTACCATAACGCCATCGATACGATACCTAACATCAAAGCTATCTTCTTCGGGCTCTACGTGGATATCCGAGGCCCGCTCCTCCAAAGCTTGTGAAATAATATTATTGACCATTTCTATCACTGGCGCTTCTTCAGCAAGCTCACGAAGCTGTTGAATATCATCGTTCATATCGCCATCAAGCTGCTGCTCAGATTGTGTTATTTTCACATTAGCCAGCAAACTATCGAGCACCTGAGAACGGGCAAGACAATAATGGATGGGGAGTGCGCAGGCATCAATCAGCGTTTCATCTAATAATGGCAACAGCGGGTCCTTAGCCAAACAATAAAGCTGCTCATTACGCAACCAAATAACCGTATCCATCTGCAGCAACCAGTCGACACTCAGCCGAGTTAAATCAAGAGCGGCAGCGACCTCTTCATCGCTAGGTGAAGAGGATTTACTGAAATCCAGCAACTCAAACCCCAACTGCAAATTAAGCGCAGCCAATAAATTGCTTTCTGACAAACTGCCGGAGCGAATAAGTATAGCTCCTAGCCGCCCACCCAGTTGCTGCTGGACCACAAGGGCTTTCTCTAAATCTCTGGATTGTATCGATTTTTGATCGATCAAAATCTGACCCAGCGCCATTAGCGACCAATCAGCTTTTCTTTCAGCTGCCTCTTCTTTTACCATGCTAAAAATGATTTCCTTAAAAATATTCGTCTAGCCGCTCGTGAAACGACTGAGCCTTCTCCAAATTTCTCAGCTGGAGCCCGCCATCTTCAAGCAATAAATCAACTAACGTCGCCAGGTGTTTAATTCCCATTCCCAGCGCCCATTTATAATTCTCATGCCCACTGGCTCAAACCTCACATATTTTAGGTACAAACCATCATGACTCTAAAAACATCAATACAACATAAAGCCAATGATATGTTTTTTTTAAGCATTTACGCCCGATATGCCGTTATATTCGCATTATTACACACCGGAAATATGGCGGCGGCTCTAACGAGCCATTATCACAACTGCCCCTGCTGGATGCAATGTCTATCTAGACTAGTAAGGCATGTGGCAGTTCCCACAACTGCCCGGTTAACATTCATTTTATGTCTTACCAGGCCCCGACCCGGTATCCACGAAAACTGAAATATCCGAACAATCCTCAACGCGCCATTATAATGCATGAGTAAATAGTCATTTTTTAATGGCCAGTACTTAAGATGCATACGGACGAACGTTGGAGCCTATGGATACCGGGTCGAGCCCGGCATGACGGTTATTGCGTTTATCCCATCTGGATACCGGGTCGAGCCCGGCAAGACAGTCGTTGCGTTTATCCCAAAGGCTTGTGGCCAACATTGTCTTTTTTTTCTAAAGACAGTAAAAAAACTAAGCAAAACCAAAAACAAAGCCACGCTTCATTGGGAGAGCTTATTAAATACTGCACATCGGTCAGCATGGCCGCTAGAAAGTAAATCATCGCAAGAATATAGGGCAATGACCGCCGCTTAGACCGGCTTACTGCGCCCTGTATAGCCACCAGCACTAATACAGCAAACAATACCAAGCCAACTAATCCCGTCGTTAACCACTGGTATAAATAGAGATTATGAGCATGCTCAAAACCTTGAGCTAACACTGGCGGCCGAGCCCCCAAACCAATACCAAACCAAGGAGCCTGCTGAATCATATTCCAGCTTTCAAGCCATATGTCAAAACGATAAGAACTCCCTCGATTTAAAAAGAACTGAGGGTAAAGATAAAACATAGCCCCCCCCAGCAACAACAAAGCTAACGCTACCGCTACCGCTAAGACAGGTTTTCTAATTACAGCCATATAAGCACTGGCCGACAAGACAGTAATCCCTATGGCAACATAGCCCCCTCTCGACTTAGTCAGAATAATCGCTATAAAAGCCAATATAAACACAACAAGCGCCAGAACGACTGTCGGTTGATGCCTGCTCACAATAATCATGCCTAGCGACAAGGCAAAGAAAAATCCATAGTAGTGAGCCGCATGTATTGCTTGACTAAAACCGCTCCCCGTCCCCAATCGAAAATCACCGGTAAGATCAATGCCCAATAATGAATAAAAAGAATTGAGAATGCCTATAGCAAAAACAACCAATAACAAACGGTGAAACCGCTCAACATACTGCCGATAAACCGTAACAACATGCCAAATAACCACGACATACATAAACACCGATAGTAATCGCCTTAACTCCGAGCCGATAAGACTAGACTTGCCCCCCCAATTTTCTGGCACGTCGTCAACCCATAGTAATGTTAGGCACCAATACACCATCAGTAGACACAATACATACAGGCCTTTATTTTTTTTAACGTTTACTATTAGGCATTGATAATCTAAACCCAGCAAAACCAAACCCGGCAGTATCACTAAGGCATAATATGCAAACTTAACTGACGATCCCGGTATCAAAAACGAAGGATACGAAAAACACACCAGTAAACCAAAAAAAACAAAACAGGCTACAATATGCCTAACGCCATCCTTAACAGCAATCATTAAGACACATACCTCCACGTATCGTTTTTGTAGGACTCTATGGTTTTTCCTGTCGAAAAACCTGCCGCAGCAGCATACTGTTTACTCACCGTTAGCTTCCGCGTCTCCGGATGATCTTGCTCAAGCACGCTCTCTGCAGCGCCCACCACAGACTCTTGATGGTTATAGCAGGGGATTACAATAGTCACTAAACTCATGTGCTCATTCTCAACCAAGCTCCAGACTCTTTAAGAAAAATTCTTTATAAGCCTGAACCATATGTTCAATAGAAAAATTATCTCTGGCATAACAATATTGTTCGGCACTAATTTCATGATGATTTTCTGATGTTAGTAACACCGTCTCCATCTTTAACTGAAGTGACTTTTCATCGCCGACTAAAGCCATCAACTCCTGCCTGGCGACTAAGGATTGAAATACCGCTATGTCAGAAAAAATTACCGGCAGCTTTGCTGCAATAGCCTCTATCAACGCCAAACCAAAGCCTTCACGACGAGAGGGGAAAACAAAATAATCGAACGCCTTAAGATAATAAGCGCCCTTTTCTATTTTCCCCAAAAACGTGACTTGTTCCTGTACGCCTAATTGTGTAACCAGTGCAGCCAGCTCCCGCCTTTTACCACCTTCACCCATAATCGCCAACTGGATAGAACTGTCTTTTTTTGCTATCGAAGAAAATGCCATGATTAGAACATCGATACCTTTGGTGTGGGCTAGCCTACCCATAGTTCCAAAAATAATCCCTTGCGAGTGTAAATTTAGGGCTTGCCTAGCATCATCCCTCGCAAGAAAATTTCTCTCTAAATCTTTAAAATCTACCCCGTTATTGACAACAACAATATCATTTTCAGGCATTTTATTTAGATGGGTTGAAATATAATTGCCAACACTTTGAGATACTCCCACCAAGTAGCAATCTTTATTTATCAAATGTGATAACCACCACCGCCTAGTAACTGACCGAAGATCTCTTTCGCCATGAAAAATCAAAACCAATTTAAAGGCGAATAAACGCTGTAGTAATAACATCATCACAAACTCTTTGTATTGATGAACCACTACCGCATCAACTTTATGGTTAGAAAAATATTTTTTTAACCTAATAAACAACTTTAACCGCAAGCCCTTCCAACACTTAGGCTGCAAACCAAAGCTATCTACCTTGTTAAAATGGTCTGCGATTTTAGCAACATCACCGTCATCCCTCAACACTAAGGCATGAGATACCGCACCAGCCTTTTGTAAAGATTTTGATACAACGCAACCCACGGCGACAATGCTACTATCTGCGCCCCGCAACACACTGACTACTTTCATCTGGCCACTACCTCCCATAATGTCTCCTGGCACCCCCCGCGATTTCACAACTGAGAAATTTAAACCGCTAACGAATATTTCTTCCTGCCACTCATTGATTAAGCATTAGCTCAAACCCTCTAAAACCAGCCCAAACTACTTGCAGAGGCGATCAAGCTACTAGCCAATAGACAGCTCCCCGAGGACTGGCCAATTACTTAGACTAGCAGCAATATTTTTGTGGCCCACAATAGCCATCCAAAAATTTTTATAAAGAGTTATTGACTCGCAATGTCTAGCCAACACCCAAAGCCTGCTTAATCGGCTCACACTGCAAACGAGCATTCATCAAGATATTTCTTACCAAGGACGATAAAGGGCACTTTAACAAGAAGCCCAAGAGATCAACAGTCAATCACAGAATTATCATCGACAATTAGCAACCCCATCGAATTCAATTTCAAAGGCAACAAGACACTTATAAAGATAGTTATCTCAGGTAAAGGCTCAATACAGCCTAACGTCGGAGAAAGCTGCACCAGCAAGATATTGACCAAAAAACTAATAGCGACCCGCCATTACAGGCGCCGCAACTCTTATCCTGCCACCAATATAATAATATATGCGTATTATTGCACACGGGTAATATGGCATCTGAACTTTCTTCAGTTTTATCATAAAAACCAGGCCGCCCAACTAATAAGGATGTGTCGCGCTTGCCGCGACCTATCTGCTTGTTGAGCAAGCCCGGCCTTGCCGCAACACACTGTTCTTTATAGTCAATAAATCATCAAGGGGTTTTTAGGTACACGACGTTTTTAAGCG
Source organism: Pseudohongiellaceae bacterium (assembly GCA_051277005.1). Taxonomy (GTDB): domain Bacteria; phylum Pseudomonadota; class Gammaproteobacteria; order Pseudomonadales; family Dasaniaceae; genus Dasania. The sequence goes on along the minus strand of JBNMPS010000001.1, from coordinate 45,080 downwards.
CCGTGAGTTTTTTAAGCCGAACGAAGACCTCGCCTACTTTGAGACTTAAGGTTTCATGGATGCGCAGCCCCATGCTGAAGGCCACCAGAATAAAGGCTTGGTAACGCAGCTCGCAGGTACCACTAATGGGCCGTTCAATTTCTTTGAGGGTAAGGATATCCGGCAGGCTTTTCTGTTGTGGGGATTTGACGATATTGTCTACAAGGAGATAGATAAGGGGCGTGAGCAGAACGCGGAAGTATCAACCCACTGCCAGGTTTTTTTGAGGATGTACTTAAAAAAGAACTAAAGACCGCTGCGGCCCACCTTTACGGTGCTCCACGAATGGGTCTTGATGAGGGAGTCGATGTAGTTCAATAGATGCTCTTGGATTAACTTATCGAGGCAGAGACCGAAAAACTCAGTGATACGCCGAAGCGCGCGTGAGTATGCACCGATGGCGTTTTCGGCCTTGCCTTGACGGAGTAATGCGTTAATATGCTTTTGGTACAGTAAGTCGAACCTGGCCTGCTGTGCTTTGTTCATTGGGTAATTCCTCTAGCTGTCGTACTCGGGGTTGAGTACGCAGAGGAAGTATTACTGAATAACGGGGGTTTTTAACTTTGCTACATAGCGGCTTCGTTCAACAATCGGTATAATTTTTCGCTATCTATTAACACTGCCGCTACTCTTTCGGATGCCACTCAACCGGAAAGACTCATCGGAAATAATTTACCCAGAACAAGGACTTTTGTGAACAGCACTTCAAAAGCAATAGCTTTGCTCCATGACTTGGGAATCAACCCTTCAGATTGGCAACAACTAAAACTCAACAGCCGGGTTTATGTTGCTGAGCACTGCTCAAAGCCACGCATCCTGAAAATCTATATTGGCGCCACTTTAAAAGAGCGCCTCAAAGCGCTAGTTGGCCTCACACGCAGCAAACGGGCGTTATCGGGCACGGCTTTATTAGCCGACATTCAAGTATTTACTCCTCAAATACTCTCTACCGGATGCGGTAACGGCAATGCTTACATTATCATGGAGAAAGTTGCCGGAACCGGTGCCTTTGATTACCTCGACAGCACCCCAGACCTTTTGAAAAAGGATAGAAAACAGCTTTTTGAGTCTATTGGACGACTGGTAGCAAAATTGCATAATCACGGAATCGTTCATGGCGACATCCGCCCCAGCAACATTTTCATAACCGACTCAAATAATTACAACAAGCTGGCTCTCATTGACAACGACAGAACCCGTAAACCACTTCGTAAACAACGTGAATTTAAACGCAATCTAGTTCAAGCGATGATGCTCCCCGATAATTATATTTCCGCAGCTGAGCGCGACGTCTTTTTTAGCTCCTACGCTAACGATATGGGTATAGCCCCTCAAAAACAGGCTAAACTCCAGAAAGTAGTCATGAATAAAGTCTATTGGCGCTTTGAGCATGGAGGATTACCTCACGCTGACCACTACAAGGCATCTCAAACCTAATAATGCGCATATCATTATTCAAGCAACGCTCAGCCGTTGACCTCAGTACTTTTACACAAGAAGTTACATAAACTAAGCGCTCTATTGTATTGAGTAATGACCAGTCTATTTTGAAATCCTATAAACCCATCTCTTACTTACTATTCATTAAACGCTGCTTTTTAGAGCCCCATAAATTTTTCACCGAAAGTAGCGGCCAAAAAATACTCAGCCAACTAGGTATCAAATGCCCTGCCGTTTCGGAAGGAGGCTTTGAGCTCACTAAACAGGGCGTATCCATCTACCTTGTCATGGATTATCTACATGGCTACACCCTACAAAGCCTCTGCCTGACATCACCCGCAAAAGCTAAAGCACTACAACCCAAAATTATTAACGACATAAAAACCATGATAGATAACAATGTACTTAACACCGATATTAACCTCGAGAATATATATTATTGATGAGACAATCTGGTGGCTGGACACATCCGTTCGCAAATATCGCTCAACAGACAAGCTCTATAAGTCACTTAAAAAAGCTATTTATAGGCTTGGCTCGCCTGATTACACGCCCTTTACTGAACAGCAACTCTGCACATTATTACTAAGCGACACCTAAAGAGCGCGATTGTGTAAGAACGCATGACGAGTACAATTCAGCCACTAACCCATACATTCATTACCTAGCCCACCTCACTGAGCCACAAGCCAACGCTACACCTCTATCAATAGTCCTTGTCATCAACCGCTATTTTGATTTTGGCGGCCTGCAAAAAAAATACTACACATTGCCAAGTTATTTATTGAACGAGGCCATCACGTCGAGGTGATTACCTCTGATCATGAAGGGGAACTTATTCAAGGTGTTGACCGCCATGTTGTCCCGTTTACCGCCAAGGCTAATCATAAAAAAATGCAGCAATTGGCCCTTGCGCTTGAAAACTGTAAAAAACAAAAGTACTTCGACAGCGTGATTAGCTTTAATAAAATACCGGGCATTGATTTTTATTTTTCCGGTAATGTTTGCCTATCTGAAAAAATAAAAAAAGAAAAATCTGCATGGATAAAACTACTACCCCGCTATAATTCTACTATCTATTGCGGCCACTTTTTTTGGCGTTAACCGCTCGCGCATAAATACTGGCTGCCCAACAATAAGCACATCATCATTGAGCTCGGGGCCGGGCACGCTATTGCTAAAACACCCCAAGTCTATAACTTTCTCCTTGGGGTGATCTAAATTGTGCCCTGGGGATGTAAAGATGGTTTTCACCACCTCTTAATCAGCGCCATAGCGCTCGCCCTGGAAGGAAAAACACTCTAACTCTGGATAGATTAATCTTATCAGAGGATTGTTTTTACGACGTATTCTAACCACATCTTTAGCCGTCACCTGACCTCGATAGAAGCTTGATGCACCATGCGGAATGATATTAACGCTCACGTTCGAGGCTGGAAATAGCTGGTTGTATAGTTACTATTACTGCCTTTTAACCGTGACAAATGTATTTCTATTTAACTCGTATTTTGGCAATGCTTTATTAACTACCGCATCAACTGTCTTTAAATGAGTAAGTACTATTCTCTGACCCGCCAATAAACATCTTTTTTCTTTTAGGTTAAGACACTTTGAGTCTAGCCAGCCATCCCAAAGAAAAGAGCCTAGCAAGATTTTTTATACGCGAATAAAAAACATTTTGCATCACTGCCATAAGATGTCGCAATCATATTGGCAACAACTCTTTCTAGTTCGGTCTTTACAAAAAACAAATGGCCTGTGTCGGCGTCTTTCACGGTATAACTCTCTTTTATCAATCTGTTTTATCTGTCAGGGTTAAGCAATCGAAAACTCTTCCCGTATCTTTTTTCATGCCTTTTTTTAAACCGCATATGGAATTTTTCTACTTCCTGCATTACGCGGTTTAATGGCAATCTCATAAATTCGCTATAACACTCAAGCGTTTGTTTTATTAATTGCTTCGACAGCCCAGCCTCTTCACAATCGACTATAAATCGTGCCACATCACGAAAGAACAACTTAGATCCAGGCTTAGCAACTCTTGCGCCATCAATATCGACCAACATCACCTCACTGGTTAGGCTGTCATATAGAATATTGGCCCATTTGAAATCTCCATGTACCACATTCGCTTTACCATGTAGACAGGCCATCATTTTTGCGATTTTTATTGTTAGATTATTTTTCGCAAAGTCGCTATCAAGGTCATCGCCAATAAGACATCGTAAATCTTTGCCTTGTGCGGAAAATTCACTGAGGCTAAATAGCCGACGCTGCTGTAGATCAACAATCACTCTAAACAACGTCGGAACAGCTACTGATTTTTGCTCCATGACCTTCGCCGCGCTGAGCATACGATTAAATTTGTGCCATTTTTTAGTATATAGCCAAAGCGCACAACCATTTGCAAAGGTATACTGCTTAGCAAAATAGATCTTCTTATTAATACTGACACTACGCGACTCTATTTTCCCATTTTCTTTTATGACTACCGCGCAACTCCACGCATCACAGAATAGTTTTTCAAAAGCACTATCATTAATAGAGTCTAATGCCGAATCAGTTGAGATGTGCTCGATTGCGTATTTAGGCGCCACCACTACTGCCACCAAGTTTCGCAGGGAGAAGCCTTACCATGATCTTTTCGATATAACGCCAGCGCCTTGTCGTTGACACTACACCAAAAGCTTACCTCAATTTTTGAGCGGACTTGTTCGGTGTTTTGCGCTTGGCAATACACTTTCATGAACCGTAAACAGTCGCGCTTAGTGATCCCAATATCCATCGCTGAAAAATACAAGCCCGCGATATCTTTCACCGCCCACCGCACTGGCGTTTTACTTCTCATTTGCGCTCGGTGCAGGTCGATTAAAAAACATATTGGATGCGTTAAATCTTGCAATGAGCTTTTCGCCAACAAAAAGTGACAAATATAGTAATCACGATGATTAATGCCCGCGCCGTGCATGATACGGCTAACGTTAGCGACCAATTCAATCAATGCTTTTTTATGCGCAAAACTGGGTTTATTAACCGGCCAGTCAGCGCAGTAATCTTCTAGGCTGATGGTATCAACTAAGTCTTCAGTAAGGATAAAAGAGAGTTGTTTGGCGGGGTTTAAGCCTTTTTTACCAAAGGCCGCGGTGGTGAGTGTATTCACCCCCAGGCCGGCTAATTTCTCTGCCGCCTCAAACTCATTACTGGCACCGATTATTGGCAAACGACACTGCAGTACGTTTTTGAAAATCTCTTTCCAACCTATGCCACGATGGATCTTGAGAAAAAAGCTACGGTCACCGATGGTTGTTTGCAGCGTTGTCCGGCCTTCTTTATTGCGATACACCTCGCCCTGCAGCTTTGCCACTTCATCGAAGGGATCGCTGTCACCCCAAACCTGTTCTATATCACCCCGAATATAAAGTTCCATTATCCACCCACTTTATTTTTCAGGCGCCGGTAACTGCGCTCTAAAATATCGATGCCAGTTGCATGCATGCTATACAAATCTTCTGCTTTGGAATAGGCGATGGCATTTTTTTGCCATCGCTTAGCTTGCTGTTTATCGAGCATCATCAGCAAAATTTTATTCATCATCTCTTGTTTAAATGGCGACAACAAAACAACCCCCGCCTTAGCCTTATCAATAAACGGAGCATAACCGCAGACATCCGTTACCAATACGGGCAAGCCTGCGACCAAAGCCTCTAGTAAGACAATGCCGGCCGCCTCATCTAATGCTGGGTGCACCAGCACGTCGGCCCCTAATAAAAAGCGAGGCACATCATCACGGCCCGACATAAAGCTAACGTTGTCCGCCACATTAAGCTGCTTGGCCAACTGTTCAAACCTGGTTTGTTTATCTTGCCCCAAAATAAATAAACGGGTTTTATTTTGTACGTCTTTAGGCAAACCAGCTAATGCCGTAATAGCCCTATCCAAACCTTTTTTGATAAAGCCCGACCCTACAAACAACAGTAAATTGTCATCATCGGCTAGACCAAACTCTTGCCTAAATTGCTGGCGAACCTCTAAGGCATTGTCGGGCGCGCAGCGGTCTTTACTAATACCAGGCGGCAGCATGTGCATGCGCCGCGCTTCGGTTTGATAGTGCTCAACAAATTTGTTTTTTTCGATTTCGGATATCAGTAAAATATCGGATTGATGGCCGCGAGAAAAAACTTCCTGTTCATATTTGGAGAAATGTTTGTAACGGGCGCTTAAACGATACAACCAGCCACGACTATTTTTAGCTTTATCTTCATAGCAGGAGTCTGCCGCATAATATATATCCAGCCCTGGCATTTTGTTAAAACCAAACACCACATCGACCGGGTCACGGGCTAAATCTTGCTGCACCCAGCGGGCGTATTTTTCGTTACGACGGTGATTACTAAACGCTTTTACAGGCACAAACCGCAAATCGACATGACTAGGTCGTTCACCCTGCCATTTAATGCAATAGATACGGCAATCATAGCCGCGACTTTGAGCCTCTTGCAAAAATCGCATAAAGTCGCGTTGCAATCCACCGTAGGGGAAATATTTATAAAGGCAGAATGCAATTTTCATAGTCGTTAACCTAAGACCTTAGGCTGTGAAATAACGGGCAACAATGGAAGTAATTTATCCGCCACTATCTCAGGGGTTAATGCCGCCATCTCGAAAGGGTCGATACTGGTATCACTTACTGCGGGGAAGTCTTTAGCGCAAAGATGAATTTGATTCTCACCGTAGGCCCCCACTAAATCGGGTGAGGTTGTGCCGTATAAAGAAATAGCGGGGATATTTAATGCGGCCGTTAAATGGCCCAAGCCGGTATCAACCGCCACGACGGCACTCGCTTTAGCCAACACACAGGCAACTCCGCGAATATTTAATTTGGGCAATACTTCAGCACAGTTTGTTTTTTGGGCGATAAATTTGGCTCTATTACGCTCGACCTCATTACCCCAAGGTAAATAGACCTTATAACCTTGAGCGCAGATTTTTTTACACAAGCTCACCCAGTAATCTTCTGGCCAATGTTTATTGTGGCGTGTAGTCCCGTGCAAAAAAACGATGTTGGGTTGAATCTCACCTGAGGTTTTAAATCGGCTTTTATCGATACCGTAAGTACCCTTAACAGCATTACCATTTTGTTGCGGCAACTTATAACCCAACGACTCGGCAAACAAACGCCGAGTGCGCTCAACCGCATGCAGTTTTTTAGGCACATTGATTTTGTGATGATAGACAAACGTCGCTAAACGTTCGCGCACAGACTCTTTGTCGTAACCAAAACGAGGCGCACGGGTGTAACGCGCAAGCCAAGCACTTTTTAACAACCCCTGGGCATCAATCACACAATCGTAATGGCGCTGGCGCAACATTTGTTTACATTGTTTCCACTCGGCGCTGCGCATGGCCTGAAAAATACTTTTGCGCCAGCGACGGATAGCAACCGGGATAACGTCTTCAACGGCAGGATGCCAACTGGGGATTTCATCAAAACCCTCTTCTACAACCCAGTCAAATCGAATACCGGGTATTGCTTTGACCGCATCGTTTAATGCTGGCAGGGTGTGTATGACATCACCCATGGAGGATGTTTTAATGACGAGTACGCGCATTTAAGCGATGACCTTTTTTTAGCGTTCAGCATAGTATTTATGCCAGCTGAGATAATTTCAATTCTGTTTATCGGCACTGAATATGTTCAGCGCTATTAAATATCTGACCCTGCAAGCCTCTGGATACCGGCTCAAGGCCGGTATGACGGTCAACTTTTCCTGGATACCGGCTCAAGGCCGGTATGACGGTCAACTTTTCCTGGATACCGGCCCTAGGCTGGTATGTCGGTCAATTTTTCCTAGATACCGTCTCAAGGCCGTTATGACGGTCAACTTTTCCTGGATACCGTCTCAAGGCCGGTATGACGATCAACTTTTCCTGGATACCGGCTCTAAGCTGGCATGACGGTCAACTTTCCCTGGATACCGGCTCTAAGCTGGCATGACGGTCAACTTTCCTGGATACCGGCATCAAGCTGTCATTCCGGGCCTGACCCGGAATCCAGGATCACTAGATGATATCAAACCACAAATCATCCCAATTTGGGTTCGCTTTTTCAATTAGCTGCAGCTTCCAGGCTCTCTTCCAGTTCTTCAGATTCTTTTCTCTTACAATTGCCGCAGTAATGCTGGATGTTTGCTCATAATAAACCAGCCTATGTATACTATGTTTTTTTGTGAAGCTATCCGCTTCGTTGTTTCTGTGCTGCCAAATGCGCTGAACTAAATTACTGGTCACGCCAACATACAAAGTGCCATTTCGCTTACTGGCCAATATATATACTGCCGATTGCTTCGCCATCCTTGGCTCCTTTTATATTCTGGATACCGGCTCAAGGCCGGCATGACGGTCAACTTTCCTGGATACCGGTATCAAGCTGTCATTCCGGGCCTGACCCGGAATCCAGCATCACTAGATGATATCAAACCACAAGTCATCCCAATTTGGGTTCACTTTTTCAATTAGCTGCAGCTTCCAAACTCTCGTCCAACTTTTCCTGGATACCGGCTCAAGGCCGGTATGACGATCAACTTTTCTTGGATACCGGCTCAAGGCCGGTATGACGTTCAAGACCGGTATGACAAACACGGCTAATTATCTAATAAGCTGTCCAGTGATTTTATTACTCGGCTCGCTTCTAAATTTTGTAAACACTTTAAATGCCCCTGCGGGCATTCACGCTTAAAACACGGTCCACAATCAACTTCAAGCTGCTCAACTTTAACATTATCACTGAGTGGTGGTGTAAACTTAGGCGAAGTTGATCCGTAAACCACCGCCATCGGCCTACCTAATGCGGCGGCAATGTGCATTAGGCCTGAATCATTACTGACCACAGCCGATGCCTGCGACAACACATCTACCGCTTCTTCTAACGTGGTTTCACCCGCTAAGCTAAAACACTGAAGCTGAGCGTCGGCACTAAGCTGCCCACGAATATCTTGCCCCACTGGCTGATCGTTAGTAGAACCAAACAAGGCCACTTGCCAGCCACGGGTGATATAGTCTTCTGCGACCGCCGCATAGTGTTTAGCAGGCCACTGCTTGGCGGGACCAAATTCTGCGCCGGGGCACAGCGCCAAGAAGGGCTTATCGCCCAATGCAAATTTTTGCAGTACCGCTTTGGCGTTTTGCTGATTCACCTGTAAAGCGGGTTTTGGTAACTCAGCGGGTAATTCAGCGCCCGGCTTATGCGCCAAAGCCAAAAATCGCTGTACCATTAAGGGATAACGTTTTTTACTGAGTAGGCGGATGTCGTTAAGTAAAAAATAGCGCATCTCGCCACGCCAGCCCGTACGCTCTGGAATACCAGCAAAAAAGGGAATCAACGCTGACTTAATGGAATTGGGTAACACGATGGCTTGGTCGTATTGCTCACTCTCTAGTGATTGCCCTAAGCGCTGCCGTAACCCTAGCGCTAGCTTGCCATGCCCAATAGGCATGACAATGCCACGGCGGACTTCTGGCATACGCTCAAGAATAGGCAGGCTCCACTCAAGCGCCAACACATCAATAATGCAATTAGGATGTTTTTGCCTGAGGGCAATAAAGAGGGATTGCGCCATCACCATGTCACCAACCCAGGAAGGGCCAACGATTAGGATTTTCTTGAAGCTGTTTGCCATAGGATACTTTATGTCTATCTCAGCGTCATGATTTAGCACGCAACACTCTGGGTTCCGGCTAAAACACTGCCGGAATAATGGTCGATCATTTAAGCAACCGGTGTTAACCAATCACGGTTTTGAGGTCTGCGACCTTTAACCGAATCAAAATACATAGCCTGTAGTTTTTCGGTAATTGGGCCACGCTTACCACTGCCAATAACACGGCCATCCAGTTCACGGATGGGCAATACTTCAGCCGCCGTACCGGTGAAGAAAGCTTCGTCGGCAACATAAACTTCATCGCGAGTAATGCGTTTTTCGCGAATGGTATAACCCAACTCAGCCGCCAACTCAAAAATGGTACCGCGGGTGATGCCGTCTAAGCAGCTAGTTAGCTCTGGTGTGTAGATAGTATCTTTATAGATAAGGAAAAAATTCTCGCCACTACCTTCAGCCACATAACCTTCGTTATCGAGCAGCAACGCTTCTTCGCAACCGCAATCTAACGCTTCTTTTAACGCCAACATGGAGTTTATGTAGTTGCCGTTAGCCTTAGCTTTACACATAGTGATGTTAACGTGATGACGGGTGTAAGAAGACGTGCGCACTTTAATGCCCAGCTCTTTCGCCTCGGGTGACATATAAGAAGGCCACTCCCAAGCGGCAACCATAACGTGCGTTTTTAGGTTATCGGCACGCAAGCCCATCCCTTCTGAACCGTAAAAACACATGGGCCGCAAATATGCCTCGTCTAAATTGTTTTCGCGTACCACAGCCTTTTGCGCTTCGTTAAGCGTTTCTTTATCAAAAGGCATTTGCATGCTGAGAATATGCGCAGAGCGAAACAGCCTATCGGTGTGCTCCTGCAAACGAAAAATAGAGGTGCCATCACTCTCGGTGTTATAGGCGCGCACGCCCTCAAATACACCCAAGCCATAGTGCAAGGTGTGGGTTAACACGTGCACTTTGGCTTCGCGCCAAGGCACCATTTCGCCATCCAACCAAATTAGACCATCACGATCGGCCATTGACATAATTTACTCCTAAGCTATTTACTAGTTTTGATTGGGTTTACTTGGTTCTACGTTACTTTCGTCGCATTACTTTTTACTCAGTGAATCTTCGACTTTACTCGAAGATTCAGCCTCCGGCTCACCACCAAATAGCTGCAGCCACTTTTGCCGTACCGCCTGTTTATGCACTGATACAGCCTCGACAGGCACTTCTACCGCCTGCTCTTGCAAGCTTAATTTGTGCGCTAGTGAGCGGTACTCTTTATAAGCGTCGATAAGCGCAGCAACCTCTAACTCAGTAAATAAGCCCTCATTTTGAAGCGACTCCAAAATACGAATATTATCTGTGAAGGCGGTTAACGCTGAGTATTTATGTGACCAAGCTAAAACGGCGTATTGCACCATAAATTCGATGTCTACGATACCACCCAAGCCCTGTTTAATAGGAAATATTTGCTCTGCTTTGGGCTCGCCTGCCTTATCCGTCACTTTGGATAATAAATGATCGCGCATTTTCTTCCGCATAGCGGTTACTTCACGCTGTAACTCTGCCTCATCGCGTTCGGTGGCTAAGATCGATTCTCGCACCCGCTCAAAATCTTTTGCTAATTGCTTATGGCCTGCCACCACTCTAGCCCGCACCACAGCTTGATGCTCCCATACCCAAGCTTCTCCCTTCATATAATGCTCATAGGCTTGCAGGGAGGTAGTCAACATACCTGAATCTCCGGAGGGCCTTAAGCGCATATCGGTATCATAGAGCGCACCCAGCGGAGTTTGGGTCGTTAAAATGTGAATCATGCGCTGACCCAAACGAGTCATAAACATACTGTTGTCGATGGGGCGCGCGCCGTTGGTTATTTGCTGGCTGGGCACATCATGGATAAAAACCAGATCCAGATCAGAACCATGCCCCAGCTCTAAGCCGCCTAATTTGCCATAACCCACCACGATAAAGCGCCGTTCACAGGGCACCCCCTCAGATTGCTGCGGACTACCGTGACGCTCCTCTAAGTTATGCCAGGCCACCGCCATCACATGCTCTAAAATCACCTCGGCAAGCCAGCTCAGGTAATCACTCACCGTCATTAATGGTAACCGGCCCGACACTTCGCACGCTGCCACTTTTAATAGATGAGCCAAACGAAAATAACGCAGCGTTTCCATATGCGCCTCTAAATCGTTTAATGGCAGGCGCAAAACTTGCTGTTTAAGGTCATCCTGCAGTTCGGTTTTATTGGGTGCGTGATAAAGACTACTGGCATTAAGCAACTCATCTAGCAACACCGGATGCCTTGCCAATTGGGTCGATATCCAAGGGCTGGCAGCACATAAGTTGACTAACTCTTTCATTGCACCTTGGTTTTCTACCAATAAAACCAAATAAGCCGTGCGGCGTAGCACTGACTCAACAAAAGGGAAGATTCGCAATAGCGTTTGTGAAGCCTGCTCGCTATGGGTTACCGCTTGAATTAGCAACGGCATAAATTGATTTAAACGATCTCGACCTGAAGCGGGCATTCTTGCGACTTGCTGACTCTGCTTAAACCGAATCATTCGCTCGGCAATTATTTTGGCCTGCTCATGGCCGCCCCGCTCTAACACTGATTGCATTTCTTGTAACGTTTGTTCATCGAGCCAAAGCCCCTGCCAACGCAACTCAGCGCTGCGCTGCTGCTCATCCTCAGGGGCATCACTAATCACCTCCGAGAAACGTTTCATCACATTATCGCGATGATTTTTTAAAACCAAATCAAAATCAACCCAAGTACCAAACCCCATGCTATACGCAATGGCCCGCCGCGGCAGATCATCCATGGGCAACTGCTGCGTTTGTTTATCTTGATAGCCCTGAATAGCATGCTCGGTATTGCGCAAAAAGAAATACGCTTCCCGCAACTCTGTCACCACTTGCGCGGGTAAATATTCGCTGACGAGTAAACTATTGAGCACCGCCAACAAAGAACGCTCCTGCAGCTCTAGCTCTCGCCCTCCGCGAATCAACTGAAAGCTTTGCACGATAAATTCAACTTCACGAATGCCACCAGCACCCAACTTAATATCACCCGACAACTGCCTGCGCAGCAACTCTTGCTGGATCATTTTTTTCATGGCGCGCAAAGAGTCGATGGCCGTGAAATCGATATATTTGCGATAGGTAAACGGCCGTAACATCTCGATTAACCTGCGCGCATCAGCAGCAGGTCCGGCGGCGACACGCGCCTTAATCATGGCGTAGCGTTCCCAGTCCCGACCCTGCTCTTGATAGTACTGTTCCATGGCAGAAAAACTTTGCACCAAGGGCCCGCTATCACCATAGGGACGCAAACGCATATCCACACGAAATACAAAACCATCGTCGGTCAAGGCATCAATACTTTGAATGATGCGCTGACCTAATCGGCTAAAAAAAGTGTGGTTATCTAAAGAGCGTTTTTCGCCTATAGTTTCACCGGAATCAGGAAAGCAAAATATCAAATCAATATCTGAAGAGAGGTTTAGCTCATAGGCCCCTAGCTTACCCATACCTAAAACCAATAACTGCTGCGGCACTTGCTCGCCATCAATTAACGCGCTGGGTTCGCCATAACTTTTCACTAAGGCCTGATGGTGAAACGACACGGTAAGCTGGATGCATGCATCCGCCAAGTAACTCACATTGGCGGTTGTCTCTACCATATCCGCCACGCGATTAAAGTCTCGCCAAATAATACGCAGCATTTGCTGATTACGAAATTTCCGCAAGACACTATCAAATTGTTCTTTATCGTCAATATCCGCAAGCTTTTCGCTGAGCGCCTGGCGCATTGATTCGGCAGTGTGGACTGTTAATGCTCCGTCCTGCGCAATAAAATCTTTGAAGTCTTCAGGTTTTCGCTGACACTGCTCAAAGGCAAAGGGACTACAAGTCCATATGGTTTGGAGTTGTTGCGCGAAGTGACTGTCGACAAGCTCTACTTGCAGCCAAGCACTGTAATCGGGGTTGCGGTCATTGAAGTATTGCAGTCTTTTATCAAAAACTGTTTGTAGCTGAGGGGGAAGTATTTTTGTTTGGGTATCTTGTGGATTCAAGATTATGACTCTTTTTTGTTAAATGGAGCTATTCCCGAGCAGGCGCACGACAGTCCGGAATAATTATTACAGCGTCTTGCCGGGCCACGACCCGGCATCCAGCAAGCTGGGGTAGCCACTTAATCTAAGCTGAAATTTTTACATTTATTAAAAAGCAGCATTTCATTTATATACGAAATTTTACTAAATAATTGCGCTCCGCAAGCCTCTAGAATCCGGCTTTCGCTGGAGTGACAATCAGAAAGTGGGGCGCGTAACTTGCAGCTAAAATCACTTATCCTGCGGCGGCGGTGCCACCCGCATCACTTCGGCAATGGTGGTATTACCGGCAGCCACTTTTTGGGCACCGGATAATCGCAAGGTGTGCATCCCTTCTTTGATGCCCTGGTTGCGGATATTTCTAATACTTACCTCACCGTCTAATAAATCCTGTACGGATTCTGATAACGGCAGTATTTCATAAACACCCTGCCTACCCATGTAACCGGTATTTCTGCATTCTAAGCAGCCCACGGGTTTATAGATTTTTTTAGGGGTGGCCGCTTTCCAGGGCGCGGTTAATTGCTGCCAGGCTTTTTCGTCGATGTCATCGACTACTTTGCAATGCGGGCATAAGGTTCTTACTAAGCGCTGTGCCATTACACCCAGCACGGTGGCTTTTAATAAATAGGCCGGCACCCCCAATTCTAACAACCGAGTGAAGGCACTGGGAGCATCGTTGGTGTGTAGCGTCGATAATACCAAGTGACCGGTTAGGGCTGCTTGTATTGCCATCTCTGCGGTTTCTAAATCACGGATTTCACCAATCATAATGATGTCTGGATCTTGTCGCATGAGGGCGCGTATACCGCGGGCAAAATCCAAATCAATATTGTGCTGCACCTGCATTTGGTTAAAGCGCTCTTCCACCATTTCGATGGGGTCTTCGATAGAGCACACGTTCACTTCTGAGGTGGCTAACTTTTTTAAGCTGGAATAAAGGGTGGTCGTTTTACCGGAACCGGTGGGGCCAGTCACCAATACAATGCCGTTGGGCTTTTCTATCATAGCCTGCCAGCGCCGATAATCTTCATCGGCCAAACCCAGCTCATCGAAAGTACGCAACAACACTTCAGGATCAAAAATCCGCATGACCATTTTTTCGCCAAAGGCGGTTGGGAGTGTTGATAAACGTAATTCCACCTCGGATCCATCGGGGGTTTTAGTTTTAATACGACCATCTTGTGGCTTACGTTTTTCTGCCACATTTAAACGTCCAAGGATTTTTAAGCGGCTAGTAACCGCCATTCCTACTTGAGCGGGGAATTCATAAACGTTGTATAACACGCCATCTATACGAAAGCGCACATGGGCAATATCACGGCGAGGCTCTATATGAATATCACTAGCGCGCTGGTCGAATGCGTATTGAAATAACCAATCGACAATATTAACAATGTGTTGATCGTTGGCGTCCGGGTCTTTTAATTCACCCAGCTCTACCATTTGCTCCAAGTTGCCAATACCCGCACTAGAGGCCAAGTGACCGGCACTGGCCCCCTGCACTGATTTTGCTAGGCTATAAAATTCAACGGTATAGCGCTTCAAGGCTTCTGGATCTACCAAGACTCTACGAATGGGGCGGCGTAATACATGCTCTAAATCTGCCTCCCATGTTTTTATGTAAGGCTCGGCCGTGGCTATAACGACCTCTTCACGGCTCACGTCTACCGCCAAGATGCTATGTCGCTGAGCAAACTGGTATGACATCACTTCAGTCACTGCCGGCACGTTCACTTTCAAGGGATCGATATTAAAGAAGGACTGCTGACACTGCTCACCCAGCCAGCTCAACAAACACTCCATATTAATGGGTTTGTGATCACCAGCTAGAATCTTTTGACTAACAATAAAGCTAAACGGATGCATCACCGCCTGCTCTTGGCTGCGAGTTGCCGATAATAGCTGCTGTGCCACGGCAGGCAAGATCACACCGCCTGCTTGTAAATCTGCGACGATGCCCCCTAATTGTATGGGCTGTTCGGCTTTAAATGCCTTGGCCTGCATAGCATTTCCTTGTTCTTTTATTATTGAGGTCGAATGGTTAAGAAGTGTCATCTGAACGTACTATAACTGCTTATTATGGACTACGGCAGCGCTACTGGCATTTTTTGCCCCATACTCAGCGGAAACAGCACCCAGTAAGCTGTCATTATCTTTATGACACGCCGTAACAAAACTGTCATATATATGTAATACAGTGCATCTTTATCAACCAAGGCTACTGGGTGATAGTAACAATATCTCGCCCTGTAGCTATGCACGAAACTAAGCCCTATAATTGGCGCAATTTTTTATGGAGACAACCTAATGGCAAGAGGTAATCCTTTTGGGGATTTGTTTGGCAAATCACCCTTTCAGCCCATACAAGACCATATGGCCAAAGCGCACCAGTGCGCCGAAGCACTGGTACCTTTTATAGAAGCCGCTATGGCCAACAACTGGGATGAGGCGATAGAAAAACGCAGCTACATCGCCCAGCTTGAGGGTGAAGCCGATCAGCTTAAGCGCGATATTCGCATTAGCCTACCTAAAAGCCTGTTTTTACCCGTGCCACGCTCTGATTTATTAGAAGTACTAACGGCGCAAGACAAGGTGGCCAATGCCTCTAAAGACATCTCCGGGTTAATGCTAGGCCGGAAAATGAGCATACCCCCCTCTCTGGCCGACAGCTTCAGCGAATTTGTTAAAGAGGCCATCACCACTTCGGCTCAAGCACTTAAGGCTATTAATGAATTAGATGAGTTGGTTGAAACCGGTTTTCGAGGCCGTGAAATCACCGCCGTTGAAGCACTCATTGAAGAGTTAGACCGATTAGAGCACCGCAATGATGAGCAAGAAATTGCCATTCGCGGAGCGCTATTTAAATTAGAAAAGGATCTTCCTCCCGTAGACGTGATGTTTTTGTACAAGGTTATCGATTCCATTGGCGACCTTGCCGACCGGGCCCAAAGAGTGGGTAGTCGCTTACAAATTATTATCGCTCGATAACCCAATCTTTTTTAGGTATTACAACGATGGAAATCATTTCTCAATCTGGCCATATCTTTTTGATTATGGCCTGTGTATTCGGCTTCTTTATGGCCTGGGGTGTAGGTGCCAACGACGTGGCTAACGCCATGGGTACTTCTGTAGGCTCTAAAGCACTCACCGTTAAGCAAGCCATCATCATTGCGATGATCTTTGAATTTGCCGGCGCTTATTTAGCCGGTGGTGAAGTAACCTCCACCATTCGCAAGGGTATTATTGACCCCGCGGTGATGGCAGGCACACCGGAGCTATTAGTCTATGGCATGATGGCCGCCCTACTAGCGGCTGGCACGTGGTTGCTAATCGCCAGCATGATGGGCTGGCCGGTTTCTACCACTCATTCTATTGTGGGTGCATTGGTTGGTTTTGCAGCCGTCGGTATCGGTGTTGATGCAGTTAATTGGGGCAAAGTGGGCTCTATCGTCGCCAGCTGGGTGGTCTCACCTATACTGGCAGGTACCATTTCGTTCGGTTTATTTATGAGCGTGCAAAAGCTCATCCTTAATACCCGCAACCCTTTTGAAAACGCTAAGAAATACGTACCGGTTTATATGTTCTTAGTAGGTTTCATGATAGCCATGGTTACCCTACTAAAAGGCTTAAAGCATCTCGGCATTGAGCTTGATTTTGGCCTGGGTTCTAAGTTTGCTAACGCCATTCCCGCCGCTATCATTCTCGGTATTATGGTTGCCATCGCCGGCAAGCTCTTGCTTAACCGCGTTAAAAACGAAGCGATTCCCACCAATGCCAATCGTTTTGCCAATGTTGAAAAACTCTTTGCCGTTTTGATGATATTTACGGCTTGCGCCATGGCCTTTGCTCACGGCTCCAACGACGTCGCCAATGCCGTTGGTCCACTAGCAGCGATTGTGAGCGTTATCGGTAGTGGCGGCGACATTGCGGCTAAATCAGCATTACCTGGCTGGATCTTATTACTCGGAGGCGGCGGTATTGTCATCGGCTTGGCCACTTACGGTTTCAAAGTCATGGGCACCATCGGTAAAAAAATTACCGAGCTAACCCCAAGCCGTGGCTTTGCTGCTGAGCTTGGTGCAGCCACCACGGTTGTGTTCGCCTCAGCAACAGGCTTACCTATCTCTACTACCCACACCTTAGTCGGTGCGGTATTAGGTGTAGGTTTAGCTCGTGGCATCGGCGCATTAAACCTGCGCGTCATCAGCACTATATTCATGAGCTGGGTTATTACTTTGCCAGCGGGTGCCGGCTTAGCGATTATATTCTTCTTCTTGTTCAAAGGTATTTTCTCTGCGTAACACCTTACGTTAAAAAACGATTCATCAAAAAGGCGGCCAAATGGCCGCCTTTTTTGTTACGGTGATTTGTTCAATTTATAATATCTTATAACGCACACCCCAAAAGTTGACATCCGAGAAGACGAACTTAGTCATTCAAATTTCACATACAGTGCCCATACCGGTATAGGCTTATCCCCCATTAACCGCTAAACACCTCTTTTATTATTTGCAGCAACAAAATCGGCTCTCCCTATAGGCTTTGCCTACCATCATTAGGCGAGTAACACCGCCATGAAACGTTTTACTCACATTAATGGCGTATACTATTTGATATCACCAGCCGCTATGATCAATACAGATTGAGCCTTGGAATCACCCATGAAGTCCACCGTACCGCCACTGATGACCATGATGCATGAACTGGTCAGCGAAATTTCTGTTAGCTCTACGTCTGAGCAATGGGATTACAGCAATTTAAAGGTTATCCATAAATTAGCTGACTGGTTAAGCACCTTAGGGTTTGCCTGTGAAGTACTCCCCCTACCCGACAAGCCTAATAAGGCCAACTTAATCGCCACGCTAGGTAGCGGCCCCGGAGGCTTAGTTTTCTCTGGCCACACCGATACGGTTCCTTTTAACGAAGCACTATGGGACAACAACCCTTTAGCTATTACCGAAAAAGACAATAAGCTCTTCGGTTTGGGCTCCACCGACATGAAAGGGTTTTTTCCTATTGCGATAGAAGCCGCAAAAGCCTTTTTAGATACACCCTTAAAAGAACCGCTTATTATTCTCGCCACCGCCGATGAAGAGTCCACCATGGATGGCGCCCGAGCACTCGTTAAACACGGAGGGCCCAAAGCCCGTTTTGCCATCATTGGCGAACCCACTAACTTGCGCCCTATTCGCATGCACAAAGGCATTATGTTTGAGGCGATTACAATTCAAGGGCGTGCTGGCCACTCCTCTAACCCTGCATTAGGTAATAATGCGCTAGAGGCGATGAACATTGTAATGACGGATCTCATGGTCTTTCGTAAAGAACTGCAAGCGCAATATCAAAACCCTTTATTTGACGTGGCGGTACCCACCATGAATCTAGGCTGCATTCATGGCGGCGACAACCCTAATCGTATTTGTGGGGAGTGTGAGCTACATATTGATGTACGCACCCTGCCCAGTATGAATAATGACGATGTACACCAGTTACTGCTAAAACGCTTAAAGCCTATCGCCCAACGGTTGAAAATAAACATTAGCATGCGACAGACTTGTCTTTCAGTGCCACCCTTTGAACAACATGCCGATTCAGAGCTGATCAAAGCGGTGGAACAACTTACCGGCCATGAGTCACAAGCGGTTGCCTTCGCAACGGAGGCGCCACTGCTACAACAGCTCGGTATGCAAACCGTCGTGATGGGGCCTGGCTGTATTGATCAAGCTCATCAACCCAACGAATTTATGCCGCTGGCTCAAGTGCAGCCCGCTATTGATATTTTACAGCAGTTAATACGACGATATTGTTTATAACTAGCCCTTTATAAGCTTGTCAGCATTCTTATTTAAACGCACAATAAAAGCATGTATACCTGCAGCTTAATTAACAAGGAAACACCGTGTCTGAAAACGAGACGCCATTAGACAACAAAAATTACGTGAAGTGGTTTCGCAATTCCGCACCCTATATTAATGCACATAGAGGCAAAACCTTTGTATTGATGTTTGGCGGTGAAGCGGTCGCGCATAGTAATTTTGCCAACATTATTCATGATATTGCCCTACTCAACAGCTTGGGGGTGAAATTAGTCTTAATCCATGGCGCTCGCCCACAAATTGAAGAACGCGTTGCCCTGCGCAATATTGAGAGCCAGTTTGAAAACAATCTACGCATCACCGACCAACACACGCTAGAGTCGGTAAAAGATGCAACGGGATCTTTACGCTCGCAAATTGAAGCCTTACTGACTATGGGCTTAGCTAACTCTCCGATGCACGGGGCACAAATGAGAGTGTGTTCCGGCAATATGGTCATCGCGAAGCCAATCGGCGTCAGAGGCGGCATTGATTACCAACACACGGGGTTAGTGAGGCGTATAGACAGCGAGGCTATTGAAGATCATCTTAATGATGGTTCAATTGTTTTACTATCGCCTATCGGTTATTCACCTACCGGCGAAGTATTTAATGTATCGCTAGAAAATGTCGCCACTCAAACAGCGATTGCATTACAAGCGGATAAACTTATTGCCTTTTCTGACAGACCTGGCCTGCTAGATAAAAATGGCAGCAGCATTAATGCCGCCGATATTAGTACCGCAAAACAACTGCTAGTTGATAGCGACAACCATCAAGAACAATTATTGATTCGCGCATTAATCAACAGCGCCGAAAAAGGCGTAGAGCGCTGCCATTGCGTCAGCTATCAAGATGACGGTGCTTTGCTGGAGGAGCTATTTACTCGCGACGGTTCCGGCACGTTAATATCGCAAGATAATTACGACCAGATGAGAATGGCCTCGATCGATGATGTGGGCGGAATTTTAGGCCTGATAGAACCATTAGAAAAAAATGGCACGCTAGTTAAACGCTCCCGTGAACTTTTAGAAACAGAAATTGATCACTTCACCGTACTAGAGCGCGATGGCATGATTGTGGCCTGCGCCGCACTCTATCCCTATCCCGATAACAAAATGGGGGAAGTTGCCTGCGTGGCCACTCATCCCGATTATCGCGGGGGGCAAAGAGGGTTACGTTTATTAAACGCGTTAGAAAAAGAAGCGAGCGAGCGAAAATTACAACATTTATTTGTGTTAACAACCGTTACTGCACACTGGTTTCAAGAGCAGGGTTTTATCGAGGGGAATCTCGAACAACTGCCGCCCACGAGGCAACAACTGTATAACTTTCAACGTAATTCCAAATTTTTTGCTAAAGCGATCTCATAATGCCTAAACAAAACATATCTAAACGAACTAAAATTGTTGCTACATTAGGCCCCGCCACCGACAAAGATGACGTATTAGAAAAAATAATTTTAGCCGGAGTTAATGTTGTGCGCATGAACTTTTCACATGGCGAAGCACAAGATCATATCGATCGCGCTGATGCCGTTCGTGAAATTGCCAAAAAGCATAATCGTACCGTCGCTATTTTAGGTGATCTACAAGGCCCTAAAATCCGCATAGCCCGCTTTGCAGACAACTCTGTTGTACTTACTGTGGGTGATAATTTTGCGTTAGATGCTGACCTCGACATCAATGCAGGCAATAACAAAGAAGTAGGGATTGCTTATAAAACCCTACCTCAAGACAGCTCCGCCGGTGATGTTTTATTGCTAGACGATGGTCGTATTGCGTTAGAAGTTGAATCTATTAAAGGTAGCCGCATACTATGCAAAGTTATTAACGGCGGCACCCTATCAAATAACAAGGGAATCAATCGCCAAGGTGGCGGTTTATCGGCTGACGCCTTAACCGAAAAAGATTTTCATGATATTAAATTAGCCGCTCAAATTAATGTCGATTATTTAGCGGTCTCTTATGTTCGCTCTGCCGACGATATTTTACAAGCAAGAAAACTTTTGTTGCAAGCTAACAGCGATGCGGGAATTGTAGCAAAAATTGAGCGATTAGAAGCCGTAATACTTGAAACACTTATCGACATTATTAATGTTTCCGATTCTGTGATGGTCGCTCGTGGTGATTTAGGCGTTGAAATTGGTGATGCTGAATTAATTGCGGTGCAAAAACAGATTATCACCCTAGGGCAGGAACTCAACACGCCAGTGATTACCGCCACGCAAATGATGGAGTCCATGATTGAAAGCTCAATGCCAACACGAGCCGAAGTTTTTGACGTCGCTAACGCTGTTCTCGATGGCACCGATGCGGTTATGCTTAGTGCCGAAACCGCCGCCGGTGAATTCCCAGTTGAAGCCGTCGAGGCGATGTGCCGAATTATTCTTGGTGCTGAGCGCCAGCCGCAAACGCACACATCGGATCATCGACTGCATCAAAGTTTTGAAGCCATTGATGAATCTATTGCCTTAGCCGCGATGTACACCGCTAATCATCTTCACGGCGTTAAAGCCATTATCAGTTTAACTGACACCGGCAAAACGCCGCTGATCATGTCGCGTATTAGTTCTAGTTTACCGGTCTATGCATTCACCAACCGCTCGCGCACTGAAAACCGAGTCGCGCTCTATCGAGGTGTTATCCCAATCACTTTTGATACCTCTAGTTTACAGCCAGATGAAATGAACCAAACTGTGGTCGAGCAATTACTCCATCGTGAATTAGTCGCCCCCGGTGATCTTGTGATTATTACCAAAGGTGATTTTATCAATGCCCATGGCGGCACTAATTCTATGAAAATAGTTACCGTTGGCAATACTGTTTTTTAGGCTTTTACTTTGTCTTTACCTCAAAAACCTAAAGTTGGTATCAGCAGTTGCTTGCTGGGTGAGCTGGTTCGCTACGACGGCGATCATGAGTATTGCCCTGCAATCATTACTGCCATGCAGAATCATTTTTCCCTGACCAGTATTTTCCCCAAAATGGTCATTGGTCTTGGCACACCCCGTGAGACCAAAAATTTGGTTGAGATTAATCATGAGGTTCACTGCATTGGCACTAAAACATTCTCGATGGATGTGACTCAACCGCTCAAAGAGCTCGCGTTATCCTATCAGGCTCAACAGCAGTCAAACCATCAGCTAGTCGCGGGCTATATTTTTAAACGCGGCTCTCCCAGCTGCGGCACCAGCAATGTAAAGATCATTAAAAAAGGTGAACTCCAACGTAACGGTACTGGCATATACGCCCAGCAACTGATGGAATGCTTTCCACACATGCCCGTTATCCAAGAAAGCGAGTTAGAAACTGAGGCTCAGCGATTACAATTTATCGATGCTGTTTTTGACTATCATCAAACCCTTCAGCTACCGACGTAGCCGTTTTTTCGCTATAGTTACGTCGCCGTATCAATCAAAAGAGACTACCCCCTTGAAACGCCTTAACCCATCAACACTAAAAGCAACAACCCTATTCATTGTTTTCGCCACATTGATGGCGGCCAGCTCTATCACTTTTGCTGAGCACGACTGTCCCGAAGGAACAAAAAAACAAGGCTTATCACCGCCAAAGGGCTACCAAGTTAAATGTGTAAATAGCAATGGCAAACGCAACGGCCCTTTTTGGATGTGGTACCGCAACGGCCAGATGATGCAAGCCTTTAGTTTTAAAAATGGCAAAGAGCACGGCAGACAAGAGGCTTGGTTTCCCAATGGTAATGTTATGATGAAAGGGGTTAGTATTGATGGTGCCAGAAATAAAGGCTTCAAATACTTTAATTATTTTGGTGAACCCGTCGCGCTAGAATTTAAAAAAAATGAAAGCAAAGCGCCCGAGTAAGGCACAAACAACCACCAACACATAAAAACTAAAAAGGGCCAGCTTCTGTTAAAAGCTGGCCCTTTTTACAGTCGTCTTTTCCATTAACTTATTTTTTCAAACAACATATCCCAAACACCATGCCCTAAGCGCTGCCCGCGTTGCTCAAACTTTGTCAAAGGCCGGTAGTTGGGGCGCTCTGAATAATTTTGTTCTCCGGCTTGATTTTCAAAACCTTGAGACTCACTCAATACAGCCATCATTTGATCGGCGTAATGCTCCCAATCAGTGGCCATATGAATGACTCCACCGGTCTTGAGTTTTTGTCGCAAGGCTTGTACAAACTCAGGTTTAATCAAACGACGTTTATTATGTTTCCTTTTATGCCAAGGGTCGGGAAAGAATATTTGAATTCTCTCCAGACTATTATCAGGAATATTTTTTTCTAGCACTTCAACCGCATCGTGGTTGAAAACGCATAGGTTCTTTACACCCTGCTCGTTCATCAAGTGAAGTAACCGACCCACGCCCGGCGTATGCACCTCAACGCCGATGTAGTTTTTATCCGGGGAATTAGCCGCCATCTCAACTAGCGATGCCCCCATACCAAAACCAATTTCAAAAACGATTGGATTATTATTGGCAAACAGCTGCTGGTAATTCAGCATAGCCATACCAACGGTTAAGCCTTTACTTGGCCAAAACTCATCGTAAGCATTTTGCTGGCTCTCAGTCATACGGCCCGTACGCAATACAAAGCTTTTAATACGCCTATGCTTTGCATTAGTAGGTTCTATTGTTTGTTCTTTATCCGTCACTTTCTAAAACTCTTTATTAACGCTGTAAAAATAAACCCATAGCCAGTGCTAACCAGCCAATCATAAATGCCACACCTCCAATAGGTGTAATAGCGCCCAACCAGCGGATGCCGCTAAACGCCAACACATATAAACTACCGCAAAAAATAATTAAGCCTACGGTAAAGCTATAGCCACTAATTTTTAGCCAGCGCGCATCAGGCCATTGCATTAACAGCATGGCAGTAAGCATTAACGCCAGTACATGGTAAAAATGATATTGCACCGCAGTTTGATACACCGCCATTAAATCAGGGGGTGATTTATTTTTTAAGGCATGGGCGCCGAAAGCACCTAGTGCCACGGCTAGAAAACCGTTTAGCGCGGCTATGATCAGGAATGTTTTGGCCATTATTTTTAAAAACTCAACTAGGCACTCAAATAAAAAAACCGCCAACGACGGGCGGTTTTTTGACGGTGGTCACACTACTTTTAAATTTCGATTGAAGCCTTCAATTTTTTCATGGCATTGGCTTCGAGCTGACGAATACGCTCAGCCGAAATTCCATATTTGCCTGCCAGCTCATGCAAAGTGGCCTTATCGTCTTTTAACCAACGCGCTTGTAAAATGTCGCGGCTGCGTTCGTCTAAAACTTGTAAAGCTGCCATCAATTGGCTTTGGCTATTACTTTTCCAGTCGGAATCAACCAATTGCGTTTCGGGGTTGGCCGAATGATCTTCCAAATAATGTGCAGGCGCCACAAAACCATCATCTTCATCATCTGCACCCGCATCAAACCCCATATCAGAGGCCGTTAGACGGCCTTCCATGCGGTGCACTTCTTTTAGATCAACACCTAGATCGTCAGCTACCGCTTGTGCTTCTTCAGCAGTAAACCAGCCTAAACGTTTTTTTGAACTACGGAGATTAAAAAATAATTTGCGCTGGGCTTTGGTGGTAGCCACTTTCACGATGCGCCAGTTGCGTAAAACGTATTCGTGCATTTCGGCTTTAATCCAATGCACCGCAAACGACACCAAACGGACACCCTTCTCAGGGTTGAAGCGCTTAACCGCCTTCATCAAGCCGACGTTACCTTCTTGGATTAGATCCGCTAAGGGCAAACCATAACCTTGGTAAGATTTAGCAACATGAACCACAAAGCGGAGGTGAGACATAACGAGCTCACGAGCAGCTTCTACGTTTTCCCGGTAGAAAAGATCCTCAGCCAGCTCTTTTTCACGCTCAGCCGACATAACAGGGAAACGGTTGACAGTCTGCATGTACGCATTGAGATTACTCCCTGGTACTAAATGAACAGCCTGTAATGCAGTTGACATGGTTTATCTCCAAAAAATTCAGTGCACGATTCTATCATCCCTTGCTTAGAGCGCCAATAGCTTAAAAGTTCCTTTTTTCAGCCTTATATAATAAGTATAAACCACTACTTTGCCACTCGCATTGACCTACCTCAACAGCAGAGTAACCAATATAAAACATTTAAAATCAAAGAGTTGAATAGTCTTACAGTAACGATTAATAGGTCTAAAAAGCCCGTCTATTAACGGATTGGCTTCACTAGCCCTTCTTATAAAAGCCATCTACACTGCGATTATTTGTTAACGCCCAATTTACAGAGACAATTATAGCGAGCCCCTCATGGACGCAACAACACTAGCCCAACTCGATAAATACGGTGTCACCGACGATACCCGCAATTTTTTAGGCAAACACCACAAGATGTACATCAACGGTGAATTTGTTGAGTCATCAAGCGGCCACACTTCAACTATTGAAGATCCCGCCACCGGTGGCGAACTCATCACTGTAACGATGGCTGACGCAGCGGATGTTGATACGGCCGTAGCCGCAGCAAAGCAAGCGTTTGAAGATAGCGAATGGTCGCGCATGACACCTATGGCCAGGCAAGCCCTACTCTTAAAGCTTGCTGACATTATGGAAGCTAACGCACAAACCTTAGCTGAGCTAGAAAGTATGGATGCGGGAAAAGCCATCAGCCGTTGCCTGCCTGTAGATATCATGGGCTCCATCAATTTTTTACGTTACATGGCGGGCTGGGCAACTAAAATCGACGGAGCTACTCGTGACGTCTCAAGGCCTAACGCTTTCGGCTTTACCTTGAAACAAGCTGTGGGTGTTGTTGGTGCTATCGTCCCTTGGAACTGGCCTTTAAATATGGCCATGTGGAAACTAGCAGCGCCCTTAACGGTTGGCTGTACGGTGGTATTAAAACCTGCCGAAATCACCCCCCTTAGCATGCTTTTCTTCGCGCGCCTGTGTGAAGAAGCAGGCATTCCTAAAGGGGTGGTTAATATTGTCACCGGCAAAGGTAGCTGCGTTGGTAGCTACTTGGCGTCACACCCAAACGTTAACAAAGTATCGTTTACCGGCTCGACGCCTGTCGGCAAAATCGTGGGTAAAGCGGCGATTGAAAACATCACTCATGTCACCTTAGAACTCGGCGGAAAATCGCCTATAGTTGCGTTTAATGACGCCAACATCGGTGATATTGCGCAAAGTTGTATCAACAGTGTGTTTTTCAACGCTGGCCAAGTGTGTAGTGCGGGCTCACGCCTATACGTACAGCGTGACATTTATGAACAGACCGTACAAGCCATAGCACAAGCTTTAGATGAGGTGGTTATCGGCGACCCTCTAAACAAAACCACAACGCAAGGCCCACAAATTTCTAAAGTGCAATTTGATTCCGTCATGAGTTACATTCAATTGGGTAAAGACGAAGGCGCACGCTTGGTTAAAGGTGGCGAAGCCGTTAATCGCCCAGGATACTTTATTCAACCCACTATTTTCGCTGACACCACTAACGAGATGCGTATTGTTCGCGAAGAAATCTTTGGCCCTGTTTTGGTTATACAAGCTTTCGATACTGAAGAAGAAGCGATGCAATTGGCTAACGACAGTGACTTTGGCTTGGCTGCTTCTGTCTTTACCCAAGACATCAGCCGTGCACTACGCTGCGTTAAGAAACTACATGCTGGCGGAGTGAGCGTTAATACTCACGATGGAGGCGACTACAGTTTGCCATTTGGTGGATTCAAACAATCAGGTATAGGCAAAGATATGGGGCCAGAGCAATTGGCTTATTTTTTAGAAACCAAGACCGTGTTCATTCAAATGTAACGACCCTTTGTCGACGCGCTAACTTAATAGCCCAAGCTAGCGCGAGAGTCGTGATTAAATAGGCCTGTCTCCGTAGCGACTCAGTGGCTTGTTAGGCGGGGCGGCAGTGACATGGGTATCAATTTGCTGCACTTTACCCCCTCCTGCTAAGAACCGGGTGACCGCATCATCCAGCTGA
This sequence comes from Pseudohongiellaceae bacterium, assembly GCA_051277005.1. GTDB lineage: Bacteria > Pseudomonadota > Gammaproteobacteria > Pseudomonadales > Dasaniaceae > Dasania. The sequence continues at coordinate 18,002 of JBNMPS010000001.1, read as the reverse complement.
TCGCGCGTACGCTCTCTGGATGCTACGGATCTCTCCTCAGCATTATCATCATTTACGCCCATATTGGACTTATCCAAAGCTGCCTCAACCGCTCTATGAACGGCAGGCTTCTTGGACTTAGACGGAGACGTCTTAGTCATATCCGCAAACCCTCTCTCGTTTTAGTTCAGCACTGCAAATCAACTACTCAGTCCCCTACTCAACTCAACGCTACTCTGGCCACACGGCTAAATGGGCGAAGTATTATTTAAAGCTCAGTAATGGCGGATCGCCATTTTAATGAGGTGTTTTTATAGTTTGATTTGCTCTATTAAGCTCACACTCAAATTACTCTCTATTTGTCATTATTGTTTCATCGGCCAAATCGTCATTTTCTGAAGCACCAATTGTCCATTGCCCATAATTATTGGGCATAAAAAAAGCCCCACTGCTGTCGCTATGGGGCTTTCATGAAACAGCGGGCTAAATAAGCTACACCGCCTCGTCTCCGCTCTCGCCGGTGCGAATACGAATAATTTGCTCAACCGGCGAAACAAATATCTTACCATCGCCAATCTTGCCGGTATTCGCCGCATTAGTAATGGCCTCAATCACATGATCCACTCGCTCGTCGACCACAACCGCCTCAAGCTTAACCTTAGGAAGAAAATCCACCACATACTCAGCGCCGCGATAAAGCTCAGTATGGCCCTTTTGCCGGCCAAAGCCCTTCACCTCGGTGACAGTAATACCCTGCACACCAATCTCAGATAATGCCTCACGCACATCGTCTAATTTAAAAGGCTTAATAATGGCGGTAACCAGTTTCATTCCTAAATCCTCAATATAATCATGCAGAAATTATCGCTAATCATAACAAGCTTTAACGACAAAGGGTGGCACAAACAAAAAAGGGTACCCCTCATTAACCAACAAAAGGCACCCAAACCTGAACATCGCCAGCTAATAGGCTGGTTTTATTGATTCACAAACTCGGGATAGGCTTCCATACCACACTCGGTTAAATCTATACCGTTGTACTCTTCCTCTTCGCTAACACGAATACCCACCACCGCTTTAAGGATCATCCAAACAATAAAGCTGGTAACAAACACCCAAATAAAGATAGTGGCCGCGCCAATCAACTGACCGCTTAAGGATGATGCGTCATTAGTGATAGGCACTAATAACAAACCTAATAGGCCCACTACACCGTGAACCGAGATAGCGCCTACAGGGTCATCAATCTTAAGTTTATCTAAGGTCAGGATACTAAATACCACGATCACACCCCCCAAGGCACCAAATAGAGTTGCTTGTAAGGCCGTTGGCGTTGAAGGCTCAGCAGTGATAGCAACTAGACCGGCTAGCGCTCCGTTTAATGCCATGGTTAAATCCGCTTTACCGAATAATATCCGCGCCGTAATTAACGCCGCAATTAAACCACCCGCAGCACCCGCATTAGTGTTCATAAACACAACCGCAACACTGTTTGCACTTTCAACACTGGCAGTCGCTAACACTGAACCACCGTTAAAACCAAACCAACCCATCCACAAGATAAAAGTACCTAAAGTGGCCATCGGCAAGTTCGCACCGGGAATAGCAACCGATTCGCCCTTCTCGTTGTACTTACCCTTACGAGCACCTAGCAATAAAACACCAGCTAATGCTGCTGCTGCACCCGCCATATGTACAATGCCTGAACCCGCGAAGTCAGAAAATCCTAAGTCGCCTAAGGTGTACATTCCAAATACTGGCATGCCGCCCCAAGTCCATGAGCCTTCCATTGGATAAATAAAACCGGTTAAGACAACCGTGAATGTGAGGAAAGACCAAAGTTTCATACGTTCAGCAACTGCACCTGAAACAATCGACATCGCCGTAGCAACAAATACGACCTGGAAATAAAAATCCGCCGAGGGTGCATAAGTTGAACGATCGTCAACTGTGGCACCGGCTACGCCGTCACCCACAATACCGTCTAAAAACAGGCTAAATTCAGCGCCGCCATACATGATGCTGTAACCACACACCATGTACATGATGCTGGCAATGGCAAACAACGCAATATTTTTGGTTAAAATTTCTGTGGTATTTTTTGAGCGGACTAGGCCCGCCTCAAGCATGCTAAAACCAGCTGCCATCCACATAACTAAGGCACCACAAATTAAGAAATAAAAAGTGTCTAGCGCATACTGTAATTCAAAGATTTGGTTTTCCATTATCTAAGCCCTCCACAAGCCCAGTAACTCTTTTTACTTTTTTGTTGTCGTAAATTAATACGTCGACATATTTTTAAGTTTGAGCTAATTCACAATAATGTTAAATCGCTTCTTCACCCGTCTCGCCGGTACGAATACGTACAACCTGCTCAAGTGATGTTACAAAGATTTTACCGTCGCCAATTTTTCCGGTATTAGCTGCCGAAGTAATAGCTTCAATGACACGATTAACTTGCTCGTCAGAAACGGCTACTTCAATTTTTACTTTAGGCAAAAAATCAACCACATATTCAGCACCGCGATACAATTCGGTGTGGCCTTTTTGACGACCAAAACCTTTTACCTCGGTAACAGTGATGCCTTGCATATCAATATCCGACAAGGCCTCACGCACATCATCCAACTTGAAAGGTTTAACTACAGCAGCAACCAATTTCATGGATACTCTCCTTAACTAATCACATACAAAACAAATGGCCCACGAGCAATACTCATCGGCCAGCTTAAAAGTTACAGGTCGAAAGATTTACCTATCGTAAATATTATCGCTTGGTCTTCACTTGGATCGCCATCTTCATCGACTTCTTGTGATAATTCTTCGCTGCCAAAAATAACCGCAACACCTAGATCAATATCACTAACCGTGGCGCCATAACCAAACTGCATAAAGTCGCCATCAAAATCATCATCGAAACTACCGTAGGTGGCATACAAGCCAGTGGCGTGCTGATAAGTGATTTCTAGGTAATCATAATCTTCTTCTGAGCCGTCTAAATTGTCATGTGTACCAACGCTGTAACCAAGATTTAATGGCCCCAAGCCGCACCCAAGTTAACTTCTTCGTAGGTATCATCAAACGTATCTCCGGTGTAGTAGTAACCGGTAACACCAGCACTTAATGCAACCTCACCCACTTCGACGGTATAACTACCGTAAACATCAACCTCTAAACCATCACCAACATCAGAGACCCAAGTGCCCAGAGAAAAACCACCATTTTCATAATCAAGACCCGCACTAGCTGACGAGTCAGTTTGCAAAATACCGCAGTAGTAATATTCTGAGGCAAAGCCAATATTGGCCGACACTGAACCTTCTGCCATGGTGAATGTAGCTGACGATATTGCAGATGCCGCCAAAGTAACCGCCAAGATGCTTTTCATTATTTTCATAAATAGATCCCCGTTGCCTACCGTCGTTTTTTATCAGTGATAATTTAGAAAGAGATTTTGCTGTAGCGGGTTCTTTGCAGGGACCGTACCAATCATAAAAAAACAAATTATTTCAAGTACTTAGACAATAGAAGAGAACTCACGACTTAATATAAATAAAAATTTTGCACTACTCTGGTGCGGCACGGATTAAGCGCACCAATATAGCGTGCAACGCGAATATACCCTGTCAGTCGACCTGCAAGCCGGATATAATGCCCCTTATATAGCCAAGCCACGGTTATTTTGAGCCAAAACATAGCTAAACCTAGCGCTTAACCCTACAATTAGAGTCATTCCTTAATCGAAAATGATCGAAGTTGTATGAACGACCGAATTGAACAATTTTTAAAGCAGGCCAAACACTTTTTACCCGGTGACAATATTGGAAAAGATATCGAGAAAAACTTACGAGCACTGGCCAGTAGTAGCTTTAGCCAACTAGACTTAATCAGCAAAGAAGAGTTTGATACCCAAACCGAAGTGCTAATGCGCACCCGTGAAAAACTTGAGCAATTAGAAAAGCAATTTGATGAGCTGAAAGAGCAGATCCAGCCATAGCTGAATCTTGTTGTAGCCCCTCCAATAGCCGTACCGATATACCAAACAACCATCGCAGTAAAGAGCCAACATGAAAACGCTAAATATCTTTATTCTAACAACAATAAGCTTTATGTTGGGTTGTGGCACTGGCCAAGAACCTGAAGGCGTCATTCCACAACATCAGCTCAAAGCCCTTGAAAAAGCCAAAAACGTAGAAAACATGTTATTAGATGCCGAACAAGAACGACGTAAAAAAATTGATAACTCCAGCCTATAATTAACATAGAAAACCATTATTATTTAACGAAAAAATAAAACCGCGACGAATAACGGTAGATATTTCAACCTCTGCTGTATTGAGTCCATGAATGGTTCGTCAGGAAGTGCAATAACATGGAAACTTTAGAATCCGTAGTTTACGTATCATCTGCTACGAAACTTTTATCCCCACAAGAAATTGCTCATTTATTAACGCACGCCCGTGACTATAACAAAGCACATCAAATTACGGGTATGTTGATCTATATCGGTGGCAACTTCATGCAATACCTTGAAGGCCCTAGCGACAAACTAGACATAATATATAAAATCATTTTAGACGATCATCGGCACAAGGGTGTTATCGAGCTAATAAGAAAAACTATTACCGCTCGTGAATTTTCAGGCTGGTCTATGGCTTATAACACTAAAGATGCCGACGGTCATACGGGCAGCATTGAAGAGAAACAACTGATTACCAGTATATTGTCCCCCATTGAAGCCAGGCCCGGTGCAGCACAGATTTTGTTACATAACTTTTGGGCTAAGAACAGACCATAACATTCGGGTTAAACGCGCTTTAAATAGTTATCTCCTCATTACCACGACTATCGATTAACACACATAAATGCTGCCTTAAAACCAACAGTATACCCGGGCTGATCAAACATCCTCTATATCCCAACCTGCCGTACCCATAGGCTCATCATGATTAATGACAAAGCATGGGTGATACTAAATTAGTGCGCTATAGGATCTGCCGATAGTGATCATTAACATAGCTGTCTTTTTGGGCTTTATTAAAAAACTCGCGCCTCATTAGCAAATATGTTTATATTCATAAAGATATAATAGTATTCCAAGGAAGGAAGATCATGTCATTAGCCATTGTATACACCCGAGCCAAGCGCGGTATTGAAGCACCGTTGGTCAGTGTTGAAACTCATCTCTCTAATGGTTTGCCTGTACTCAACATTGTAGGTTTGCCTGAAGCTGCCGTTAAAGAATCAAAAGATCGCGTTCGCAGCGCCATCATTAATTCTCATTTTGAATTCCCCGCTAGACGCATCACGATTAATTTAGCTCCCGCAGATTTACCCAAAGAAGGCGGTCGCTTTGACCTGCCTATCGCCCTAGGAATTCTTGCAGCCTCCGGCCAAGTACCTCTGGAATCATTACAACAAACCGAGTTTATTGGTGAGCTAGCATTAACCGGCGAATTGAGAAGAGTTTCTGGATCGTTAGCAGCATCAATACAAAGCCAGCTAAATAACCGAGCGATTGTAGTCCCCAAAGACAACGCCAATGAAGCGGCCATGGCCGAACAAAGTACCGTTTTCAGTGCTGATAATTTGTTACAGCTTTGCGCTCATTTACATCAGCGTGAAATATTACAGCCGCACCAATACCAACCTATATCCAACACTGGAATTGTTTACCCCGACTTGAATGATGTAAAAGGCCAACAACAAGCACGGCGAGCATTAGAAGTTGCCGCTGCAGGCCAACATAATATTCTTTTAAATGGCCCACCAGGTACCGGAAAAACCATGCTGGCCAGCCGCCTGCCGGGGATTTTACCCCCTCTCAGCCAGAAGGAACGTATCGAAGTTGCCAGCCTTTATTCCATAGCTCATCACGGTACAAAAGAGTCCTTGCTACAGCAGCGGCCGTTTAGGAACCCACATCATTCCGCATCGGCTGTCGCTTTAGTCGGTGGCGGTAGCAACCCCAAACCAGGGGAAATTTCTCTCGCTCATAACGGTATTTTATTTTTAGATGAATTACCGGAATTTCAACGCAATGTTTTGGAGGTGTTACGCGAACCGATGGAATCCGGGGAAATCATGATTTCACGCGCTAACCACCAAACGTGCTTTCCGGCACGGTTTCAATTAGCGGCAGCAATGAACCCCTGCCCCTGTGGTTTTTATGGCGATAATGAGCAGGCCTGTCGATGTACACCTGATAGAATTCGACGTTATCGCGAGAAGATCTCAGGCCCCTTATTAGATCGTATTGACATACAGCTTAATGTTAACCGCTTGCCCGCCGAGTTATTAGCCAGCAAAACGAACGCTGAAAGTTCGAAAACGGTTAGACAGCGCGTTATTGCAAGCCGTAACATTCAATTTAAGCGCCAAGCCTGTACTAACGCTCAATTAAGCAGCAAGGCCATTGAACAATATTGTGCAATTAACCCCGCTAGTCAGCAACTATTAATCGATGCAACTAAGCGCTTACAGCTTTCACCTCGTGCTTATTTTAGAATTTTGAAAGTCGCTAGAACGATTGCTGATCTAGATCAAAGTAACGATATAAATAACATTCACCTAGGGGAAGCCATTGGTTACCGGGGGTTTGCTGGTCTAAAATAGAATTATTGACCGGTTTACACTAACAAGGAATACACCATGGATATGCAACAGCTCACCCAACTCTTTCTATACAGCACGCTGTTAAATTACGGCATTTTGGTTTTTTGGCTATTAATAATCAGTACCGCCAAAGATTTTGTTATGCGTATACACGGCTGCTGGTTTGACCTAAGCAAAGAGGGTTTTGATACCATTCATTACACTCTGATGGGACAATTTAAGCTGCTGATTTTTATATTCAATTTATCTCCGTTTATTGTTTTGACTCTTTTATTTTAACGACCCTATGGTTATTTTAACCATTGTCGCCAACAACGCTTTTCATCACCCACACTGTGAATATGGCGCTCTCATCTCAAGTTATCCCATTATACTTGATCCCGATTGACGTGATCTGAGGGGCAACGAGTCATAGATTTTGCTGCTATAAAAGCAGAGCAGCGCTTGTATATGTCCAGATAACGGTGTGACAGCCGTCACAAAATGTGAACGTACTGTAAGCAACCAACTGGCCATCGCTCGCAAGCTAAGCCTTTGAAATAACAACTGTTTTACCACTTTTAACAAAACCTATGGCCCTAGCCTCTATGGCCTAAACCATTGCAATTCATCCCCACTAGCCTAGAGTAAGTGTAGCGTTAGGCCAAAAGCTCAAGCAAACAACAAGGCTAAACCTCAACTGCTTTAGCATTACGACCCAACCGGAATGAAGATCATGGCAACGAATCAAGATTTAGTATGGAAGGTAGGTAACACCCAATACGCTGAAAGTGCCGTGCAATTTCTTAAGCGCTTTGAGTCCGCTTTATGCTTATTTTCAAATACTGTTGACCAGCTCTATTCCAATTACGAAATGATGCCGGTTAGCAACGGGTCAAAACGTATTGTTGCCCTGCCTAACCCTCATGCCTATCACGATACCTTTAGCAATGTTGATAGTGAAGCCATCGTGCCTACGGGCATTCGCATTATTCCCAGTGAGCTGACTCAAACCGATTTTAGTGGCAACTTGTCTATGCTGTTTCGCTCAAAAAAAACCGGTAAAGTTCATACTATGCCATTAGCTGAGGGTATTAAGAAGTTAGAAAAAACTTTTGGTGAAGGTAATTTCTTACCCGTGATGATCAACAAAGACCTTCATCTTATCAATGGCAATATTCCCGCTATGCATTTACACCGCGTCCAACTGGACAAGCTTGAGCGGTTGTCGATGTTTCAGCGCTCAGACATTAAAATCACTATCGAGAAAAAAATGGCTGAGTTAGCGGCCTAACTGATCTGCCGTTTTTTGTAAATTTAAGTTCAAGTTCTGCGGCAAACAAAACCTCTTTTCTTGCAGGCTTTCAGCACAAACAAAACGTAATTCATAAGCGCACAGCTGTAAATCAACCGCCTGCTCACCACGCCCGTGTAATCGATCCCCGACAATGGGGAACCCTATCGCAGATAAATGCTTGCGAATTTGATGTTTACGACCCGTCTCGATATCCACATCCAATAATGAAATATTCGCCGTAGCGTTATACCTCAAAAGTAAAAAATGGCTTCGTGCGGTTTTATCATCTATTTCTATATCAACGGTTTTTGTCTGTGGCATTGGGGTGAAATCGCCCATCACTATCGCCTGATACTTTTTGCTGATGTCTCGGCATTCAAAAGCATAGCTAAACCACTGCGCCATTTTTTTACTGTGCGCAATAATAATTAACCCCGTGGTTGCCCTATCCAAGCGATGCACTAAAAAAACCGCCCGCTGCGGGCTTAAATGTTGTTCGGCAAAACGAGTGATAGTGCAGTGGTCACTCCACTTAGAACCTTGTGATAACATGCCGTAGGGTTTGTACCAAATGCTATAGCTGCCCTCATCGGCGATTAGCTTTGCCTCGGGGACAATCTGATTCAACACCTCAGGGTTGTAATATAAATGCAGCTCATCTTGTGGCTTTAAGGCTCGGTCAGCACGTCGCAGGCGCTTGGTGCCACCGCCCCTACTCAGCCATACAGCGCCCTTCTGCATACACTTTTTGATATCTTGTTTACTAAGGCCGGTTGCCGAAGCGAGTGTCTCTACCGGCTTAGCTTCATTTACAATATTGATATGGAATTGCTGTGGGGCGTTACGATTTTGTTGATTCATAAGATGAAACTTAAAACGCCAAAAAAGAGGGAGGATTTACGCCGTTACTGTCGCGCGCTCATCAATAATCATATTAAAGTCAGATACACACACCGCAGGGCTAAAGTAAAAACCTTGTACCTGCTCACACTTGTTATGCCATAGAAATTGAATTTGCTCTAATGTTTCAACACCCTCGGCAATGACTTTTAAGCTTAGGCTATTAGCTAAATTAATCATGGCTTTAACAATTTCCGCGTCACCATGATTTTCCGTCACATTACGAATAAAGCTTCTATCAATTTTTAACGCTGAAATGGGCAGGCGCTGAATATGAGCAAAAGATGAAAAACCAGTCCCAAAATCATCCAATGAAAAAGTAATCCCTAGCTGGCTTAAGGCCATCATCCCGTCATAGGTTTGCTGGTAATTCGACATAATGGCCGTTTCTGTTAGTTCAAATTCTAAGCGATACGGATCAATTTTGCTGGCCTTGATAATACGCGTCGCCGTTTCAACAAACATATTATCTTGCAGTTGCTTAAAAGATATATTCACCGCCACATGTAAATTAGCCCTCCCCCTATCATCAAAACACTTCATATCCTTACAAGCTTGCTCAATAACCCAGTAACCAATAGGAACAATTAAGCCGCACTCTTCCGCTACGGGAATAAAATCTGCTGGTGAAATAAAACCGTGCACCGGATGCGGCCAGCGAATGAGGCTTTCCATGCCCACGGTTTCACCGGTGTCCAGATCAACTCGGGGCTGGTAATACAATTCAAATTGATTGGTGCGAAGCGCACTGCGCAACTCTTTTTCTAAACTCACTCGCTGCCGAGCGATGACCTGAGTTTGTTCGTCAAAAAAATGGTACTGGCTACCACGTAGCGCCTTGGCTTCTTGCATTGCCATATTGGCGCGTTTCAGCAAGCCATCTACCGTTTCACCTGATTCGGGGCACATGGCCACGCCAATACTACAGCTAACAATTAAAGGCACACCCTCAATCATATAAGGCGCCGCGAGTGCATCGATAACTTTACGGGCCACTAAGGCCGCATCATCTGGGCCGTGGCTATCATCTAATAGCAGCGCAAACTCATCGCCACCCATGCGGGCCAAATTATCGGTTTTCCGCATGCAGCGCGACAGTCGCCGAGCCATAGTGCACACTATTTCATCAGCGGCATCCATGCTGTAAGACTGATTGACCCGTTTAAAACCATCGAGATTGATCACTAACAAACCCAAATGACTCTTATGTTGCTGGGCGTGTTTGATAGCGGTGTCCAGCGACTGCCTGAACATTTGTCGATTGGGAATGCCGGTTAGCGGGTCATAGAGGTGCGATTCGGTTAGCTTCTTTTCGACGACACCGCGATCCAATGCATAACGGAAAGAGCGCTCAATAATATTGGCGTGTAAATTGTCAGTCGACAGGCAGTCGATTGCGCCTAAATCTCGTGCCAAAACACTTAAGTCGCTCTCAACTTGTTCGAACAGAGCGATACAGGGCTTGGCATACATTTGCTGGAGGTTGGTCAGAAAACACAAGGCACTTTCGGGGCTGGATTGACAATCAAGCAGCACCAAATCATATTGCTCGACCGTCAGTTCTCGCGCCGCATGGTCAAAGTCTTCAAGCCAAACCAGTAGGTAAGGCTCACGTTTAATGTGCTTCAGTTGCTCTAAAAGCAGCTGATACTGACTTTGTTCACCACCGGCTAACAATATCCGTACTGAGGCATTTCTCATATAACAAACCTTGACGGTTCCTGTCCTTGGCCCCTAACTCTCTCTTTATGACTGCGGTTATTATAACCAATTCAACAGGTTATAATCTTCTCTTAATAAAAATTCCAAGACTTTATAACATATAACGGTGCAAATATTTACATTTCACACCATTATTTTATACAACTGCTACAATGCACGGTTCTTTTTATACCCTTAAAGTAGTGTTTTAGTGTCTAAACTCAACCCCCGACAACGCGAAGCCGTCGACTATATAGACGGCCCCTTACTCGTACTGGCAGGCGCCGGTAGTGGTAAAACCAGCGTCATCGTCCGCAAGATTGCCCACTTAATCAATCAGTGTAATTACCGTGCCAATAACATCGCCGCGGTGACCTTTACCAATAAATCGGCGAGGGAAATGAAAGAACGTGTGGGTCAGTTGATCAAAGGCCCGGCTAGCCGTGGCTTGACCGTGTCGACCTTTCATAACCTAGGGTTGAACATTATCCGCAAGGAACATAAAACACTGGGTTATAAATCGGGCTTTTCGATTTTTGATCAGCAAGATGGACAGGCACTCATCAAAGACCTGCTCTTGCAAGAGCACGGAGGCGATACTGACCAAGCCGACACCATCCAACACAGAATCTCCAACTGGAAAAATGACATGGTCAGCCCCGCCCAGGCCATGCAACAAGCCGACGACCCCACCGATATACTTTGCGCCACTACTTATGAACATTATCAGCGCGCCCTTAAAGCCTACAACGCCTTCGACTTTGATGACTTAATACTGGTACCCGTGCAACTGTTTTTAGCTGAGACCGAAATACTCCAAAAGTGGCAGCGCAAAATTCGCTACATGCTGGTAGATGAATACCAAGATACCAACATCACCCAATATCTGTTAGTTAAGCTGCTGGTGGGCGATAGCGGCAAGTTAACCGTGGTGGGCGACGACGATCAGTCCATCTACGCTTGGCGTGGTGCACGGCCCGAAAACATGGTGCAACTGCAAACTGATTATCCCGCGCTAAAAGTTATCAAATTGGAGCAAAATTACCGCTCTACTGCCCGTATCCTCAAGGCTGCCAACCAAGTAATCGCTCACAACCCTCATGTGTTTGATAAAAGCCTGTGGAGTGAGCTGGGCTATGGCGACCCGATTCGTATTGTCCGCTGCCGTAATGAAGAAGTGGAATGCGAGCGCGTGGTCACCGAGATTCTCGATCACAAATTATGTAACGGCACCCAGTTTTGTGACTACGCCATTCTTTATCGGGGCAACCATCAGTCACGATTATTGGAACTAAAGCTGCAACACCACCAAGTGCCTTATCATTTATCAGGCGGCACCTCTTTCTTCTCACGGCATGAAATCAAAGACATCATGGCTTACCTACGCCTGATTATTAACACCGACGATGACAATGCCTTTTTGCGCATCATCAACACCCCAAGACGCAAAATTGGTGCAGCCACCTTAGAAGGCCTAGGCACCTTCTCTACCCTACACGACATCAGCATGTACAGCGCCTGCCACGAACAAGGGCTGGAACAACAAGTGGGCGAAGCTGGCGTTAAACGTTTGCGAGAGTTTACCTATTGGCTTGATAAAGTCATTGAGCAATGCCAAGGTGAAAACCCCATTTGGGCTATTCGCGAAATGATTGCCGATATCGATTACGAAGCTTGGCTACATCAAAATAGCTCCAGCAGCGCCACCGCCGAAAAACGCTTTAATAATGTTAGCATCCTCGTTGAGCAACTCGGTAATACCTTGGCAAAAGTCGAGGATGAAGACAACAGCATCGAAGCGGCCATCACCAAGCTGGTATTACGTGACCTTATGGAACAACAAGAAGACGAAGAGGAAGCTAGTGGTAAAGTGCAGCTTATGACACTGCACGCCTCCAAAGGTCTGGAGTTTCCTCACGTTTATATTATTGGCATGGAAGAGGAGATACTGCCCCATCGCAACAGTATTGAAGAGGATAATATTGAAGAAGAGCGCCGGCTCTGTTATGTGGGTATCACCCGCGCCAAGCGCAGCCTCACACTGACTCTTTGCGCTAAACGTAAGCAGTTTGGCGAAATGTTAGACTGCGCCCCAAGTCGCTTCCTAGATGAGCTACCCTATGATGATGTTGTTTGGCAAGGTGGCCCAGAGCATGACGCCTCTAACGCCAAAGAACGGGGCAAACAAACACTTTCCAGCCTAAAGAACTTATTTGATTAGTTATCTATTTATCAGTAAGTTAACTAACATGTAATTATTATGTCGCACATTGGCACTAGCCTGCGGCTGTACAGTTATAACCCTAGAACAATACTTCTAATCACTAGCATCGAGTCAATTAATGGCAATAAGACAACCCCTCTTATTATTAGCAGCCGCCTCTTGCTGCAACTTACTATTTTCACCCGCCCTATACGCAGACCATGCCGAATGCAAGCCCGGTACCGGCCAAACCACACCGCCCAAAAACGTTAACATCAAAAGCATCGACATCGAAAACTTCACCATTTTTGAAATTGACGACCAATCAATCTGGCTACATCGTTTAGCTAACGATCTCCACATCAACACCAAACCTCATATCATTGAAAGCCGACTCAGCTTTGAAGAAGGTGACGATATTACCCTAGAAGATGTGCAAGAGAGTGAGCGCCTACTTCGAAAATTAAGCTATATTCGAGATGCCAAAGTCGAGCTTTCCACCGATTGTAATCATCACCCCGATGGCGTCGTAAAAGTTAAAACGTGGGATCACTGGACATTGTACCCCCGAGTAAACTTCAGCCGCTCAGGCGGCGAAAACAAATACTCTTACGGCATTCAAGATGACAACCTACTTGGCTTAGGCATACAAAGTAACTTTAAATATTTTAGTGACGGTGACCGCGCCGGCTACGGGATCAAACTCTCAGCCCCTATTACTAGCTTAAGGCACAGCACACTCTCCATGGCCGCCTTTAATAATGATGACGGCTATCGCTACGCAGCAAGCTTGAGAAAGCCGTTTTACACCCTCAATTCCACCAAAAGCTACTACTTTAATAGCGAGCACCACGAACAAGACTTACACATCGATCAAAACGGTAATGACGATGACGAGAATGTCTTCAAGGCCCAACAAACTTTTTTTGAAGCCGGCTATGGCTGGTCAGAGGGTAAAGTCAATAATTGGGTTTCGCGTATCACCCTGGGCTTCACCAGCAACGAAGAAAGCTTTGCCCCCACCGACGACGTCGATAGCGTCACTCTAGCAACCCCTAACGATAGAGAGTTTGTTTACCCTTGGGCGCAATTTCAAGTTATCGAGAACGATTATGAAGTCATACCCGATGTGCACTTTATTCAAGAAAAAGAAGATCACCACTTAGGCTGGCAACACATTATTCGGCTGGGTATCGAAACCGACGATAGCGACAACCAAGATGACCTTGCTGGGCACCTGCGCACTCATAGCACCAAGGGGCTACTATCCGGTAAGCACCTTGTGTTTGGCTCTGTTAGCACCGCCTTAGATTTTGGCGTCGCTAACAGTGACTATTACAAAGTCGCCACAGGCCTAGAATATTTTTACAACTGGAACCCGTCCAATAAACTCTATCTTAAAACTGAGCTCACCCTGAGTGACAACAATTACCTAGATCGCCCCATCACACTTGGCGGTGAGATTAGCGACGATGATAATGATTTTGAGATAACAACTATCGCGCAGCCCACTGTTAGAGGCTACCCCGCTCAATACCAACAGGGTAGTAATCGTTGGCAAACAAGCTTAGAAGCTCGCCATTATCCCGGTATAGAGCTGTATCGGCTGGTACGCATTGCCTGGGTTGCCTTCTTTGACGCCGGCCGCGCTTGGGGTGGTGATAATATCACCACCGCCAACGAAGAGAGTTCAGCCTTAGCCAGTTTTGGTTTTGGCGTCCGTATGGCCTCTATTCGCTCTAGCGGGCGCAACGTCATCCACTTTGACGTCGCCAAAACACTCACCTCAGGCGCTAATGTCGACAGCTGGGGGATCCGCGTGCATGCCAAGCAACGTTTTTAAGTCTCGATCTTAGCGTTTATGCAGGCATCACGATAAGCAAATCATAGCCATCGTCAAAAACTTCAAACATAAAAAAACCGCAGCCATGCCACGGTTTTTTTAACACTATCGAACGATCAAACCATATTGTTACTTGCTGTTTTCAGCCATGTACTCAACCGTCGCTTTAATCTCATCGTCAGAACAGCTCATGCACAGACCCTTTGGAGGCATACCATTAATACCATTAATACCATTACTATATAAAACATCCATGCCCTTTGCTAAACGAGGAGACCAAGCAGCGATGTCACCAAGCTTTGGCGCACCCGCAGCACCAGTGCTATGACAAGCCGCACAACTACCGTTATAAATATCTTCAGCCGACTTAGGGCCGGTGGCCGCGGCGACCACTGGAGCACCACAGCTGTCATCTCCTTGTAAGCAAACTTTCGCCACCGGTGCTGTACGATCTTTGACCGCCGCTTCATTTCTCTCAGAAATTGCCAAAGCTGACAAACTGAAAACCGTCGCTAATATTAGCGAACCTAATTTAATCATTGCGTTATTTTTAATGCTGTTCACTATCGACGCCCTCTAATAAGTCAATAAATGGCCAAAATGTAGGCCTTATCATAGTGAGGGATTATAGCCAGTTATCTCCTCGGCGGAAAGCCCAGCCCTATTATCGTTAAATCCTTGATTAAAACCGTGCCAAATAAACGCGAATCTGTATAATTCCTTTTTTATCGAATAGGCCAGCCCAAACAGAGCTGAGTTCTATTCAACCAACTTACAGAGTTATACGCCCGGTTGTAGCTTTTATGCTCGGGACGGATACCGCTGACTAGAGTAGCGGCTTCTGACAAATTTCACCTAAAGTAAAATTTGACGTCTCCGAAGGGGTGTTATTAGCCTTAAGCGAATAATATTAATCCGTTGGTCACCAACGGCTTAAACAGAACAAGAACAATTTACAGCGTTATGCGCCCGTAGCTCAGCTGGATAGAGTAGCGGCTTCCGAAGCCGTTGGTCACAGGTTCGAATCCTGTCGGGCGCGCCATTTTTTCCATTAATAACAATGAGTTAGGGCGGCCAGTAACAAGAGGGGCAGAGCCAAAAATTCACCCGTGCCCTGAATGTCCCCCTAATCGTCACTACTTGCCTGTTATTCAACAAGCATCTATTATCAATTTAACTTGATGCAATTTGATGTAAGTTGAGCTAAATAGCCTATACTAATATCTCTAAAGCATGCATTCTCGTCGCTCACTTTATATGCGACTATAGTATAGATGCTAGATGTAAGCATGGATGCCAACGTTGTTTTTACACGGATTCAGGAATTAGCGAAGTGTGCACGGAGCGTTTTGCATTTACCGTTTCCTAACCTAGACTTGGTAAATCCGTCTTTTAGCGTAATTGCGAACTATTGGGAACTATATTAAGAGAAGAGTCTCATATAGGTACAGCTCATGCGGTGGAATTAGCTGAGTACATGAGAGATATAGCTCAAGGTATTGTCGACAGAGACGATAAAGCTATTGTGGACTGCATGGCCCAACTTGATGAATTTATGGATATCGCATCTAAACAAATTGGTGCGTTAGAGTTAGTGAAAGACTAAAGGGGAACTTTATGAAAAAAGAAAACTACAAAAAAATAATGTCTTGCCTCGATGTTATTGAAACAGAACTTAACAAAGTTGCTAAGTCTGTAGGTCACGTCAGCTTTGAAGAGTTTACCTCTAAAGATCAGAAAAAATCTTTAAGCCAAGCGGCCTAATAACTAGCACTCAATTTAAAAAGGAGCCTATTGGCTCCTTTTTTTATACCTAATATTTAACTTTCATCTTACCTCATATACAACACTCAAATTCACACTCATTCTTTTAAATGAGTAATAAACTACTCCCCCCGCTCCTCCGCTTCTTTCTCCCGCTTAAAACACTAATATCCGCTCGTCGTTTAACAAATGTTAAACATAAGTAACCAAGGGCTTTTAGTAATGATTATCAGCAACCAAGAAGCAAAGCAGGCTCGCCAAGAGTGTGGCTTATCACAAGCACAACATCGAAATAACAACACTCACTAAGGAAATCAGTGTGAATACATAGAGGTTTATAGCTAAGACATGAAGACATTGAATGATCTGATCTACATACGAAAACACAGCTCCTTCAAAAAACAATGATGATAGCGATTACAATCGCAATCGCGATTAGTATTTTCTTACAGATTGATTTTTTACTGAGTGATGGTTTTTTGTTTTTTTGCTCTTCTACTATTAATTTTTTCATCAAAGCATCAATATCGCCTTCGTTCATGCGCCCTGGCTTTTCATAAACGTCTGTCACAATATCTTGAGAACGATTTTCTCGACTAACCGCACTCTCGATTTTTTTATGTTGGATTTGTTGCTGATTATTTAACGCTTCTAATAAATTGATTAATTGCTTACTTTCTATTTCTGGCACTTTTTGTAAGCTATTAACATCATTGACGTTTAACTTGTAGGCGTTACCGTTGATCACACAGGTTATTGTTGAGTTAGTCATTGCCACCTACACATTTCCCCTCTAGTTGTCTTTCTTCTTAGCTGTAGTAAAAAATCATGTTAATCAGACTACCACTCCCACACGGAGGGGAACATCGATGTATATTATTACCTCAGGACTTAATCTTATATTGATAGTAAGGGAGCGAGATATCAAGTCTTATATATTAACGAGGGAGGTTCAATGATCCAGCGAGGGGACTAAACCGCGACCATCAAATTTCGATGAGGGGATTGATTGTACCGCAGGTAGTTGGGCGCTAGGCGCTGGCCATTTCGACTCACGCCTAAATTTTACAGATGCTATTTAGGTAAGCCCGCAATAATACCACCGCAACTTTCTTTAATATCTGCAGCGGCGTTACAGCTTAATTGCTGAGCTTTTTCTATTGAGCGTTTAAAGTCTTCGGCTAAAGAATGGCCTTTTTCTGCCATAAAATCCCTAGCATCCATTTTTGCCAAATGCGCCTGTAGGGCTACCTCGTCAACCGTAGGCTGAGCGGTGTGTTGAACTTGAGCCAATAAGCTTGTAATGGTGTGCTTTAAATTCTGCCAATGGTCGTGTGCATCCATCGCCGCTAAATGCGCCTGTAATTGAACCTCATTGGATGAGGAATGTAAGTGCTCAGACGCCTCACCCAAACGATTTTTAACTGTGGACAGATGTTTCTTTGACTCTAGCCATAGTTCTTGGCCACCGCCTGCTAAATCTTCAGCGCCCTTTTCAATCACATCACTAATATCGTCAAAACATTGATGAATTTCACCAACATAATCTTGAAATGATTTTGACATAATAAATCCTCCTAATCGTAACTCCAGAGTAAGCACCTTATAAACCGCATTATTCCGCCATCGATAACATTCACTTATGATCACTTTAATCATTTAAGGAGATCATCATGCGACGAACACCACAGCAATGGCTTAAACTTTTTGAAACCCAAAGT